>JBBQDY010000216.1:0-5902 GCA_038320155.1 Cytophagales bacterium | reverse complement strand
TGTTTTTATACTTTTTAAGAAATATTGAATTCTGGTTTGCCTCGGTCTTCCGGATACCTTCCAAAAGCAAAGCCAATAAGGTTAATGACATCATTCTGTATCTCCAAAGAAAATAATTCCTAATTCACCAGTTGACGCCTTCGTGACTTTTTAATTCTTTGAATTTTACTACTTTTCCGGAGGCTAATTAGATTTCTCAAATTAGATTTTCGCTCGATGGTTTTAATAAAAATACAAAACTTAAAATATCTTAAATCCAAGGTAAAGTCTCACTTCGTACCTTAGATCAGCTCTTAAAAATCAGAAGTTCCTTTTTGAACAACTCATTTATTTAAGAGTTGACACTTTCAATTACTTAAGTATGTCCTTTTCCGCTTTGTAAAAGCTCGATTTTCCCTCTAATGAATACTGAATTTTCTATTGTTATAGCAACAGAAAGTAAAATAGCCCTAATGGTTTATGGGAAGACTCCCTGCATTCAGGCCAAGCACAAACAACTTTTTGGTTCGAAAAACGGAAAGAAATCTTATCAGCTTTTTGAACAACTCAACCAACACACTAAGTTAATCTCCGAAAAGTCAAACATTGAATGCATTTGGGTTTATGATCACGAGGTACCTGGAAACACCTTCGGAAGTCGTTACTCTAAGGCTTTTGAGTCGATATTTGAGCAAGGCTATGATTTTGTTATTTCTATCGGAAATGATATTCCCGGGCTCAATGAAAGTCATATTCAGTTTGCTGCTGCCCAATCAGTAAATCACCAGGCCGTGCTAGGTCCTACTCAGGATGGTGGAGATTATTTGATTGCAATTCATAGGGAATCTTTTGACGCAGCTTCGTTTGCTAAACTCCCTTGGAACACCAATCAGCTGCATGATGCATTGAACGCTTATTTACAGGTTGCCGAACAGGAAGTTTTCCAATTGGTAGAATTGATCGATATTGATGATTTCAAATCATTTTCAAATTCAGCCCGGCAAACTACAAGTGGTTTTTTTCAAAAACTTTTTATCCGAATACTTCTAAGTATCCGAGTATATATCAAATCTAAAATTCCTTTTTTCAATCTTACACTGACCCATCAGGATCATCCTTTGCGAGCCCCACCCGCATTTATTTAAATCTTTTTTTTCAGCTAACTCTATAGCTGACACCCAATCTGAATGAGCTCCTGATCCAGTTTCAAGGACTTGTTCATGTCTATTACCATGTAAAAAATTCGATATGAAATATATATTTATACTACTATTTATAATCAACATCGGGCAAATAAAGGCCCAGCAGAGCTCCATTCAAGGCACCGTGATGGACATCGATGGATTACCAATTCCAGGCGCCACAGTGAATGAAAATGGAACCAGAAACATTTCCATTACCGATCAAAATGGAAAATTCAATCTAATTCCTACTACCAAGCAATTCACCTTGACCGTAAGTTTTATCGGTTTTGCAACCCAGCAAATTGCTGTAGATCCAACCACGGCTTTGCTGGAAATTGTGCTTTTGGAATCAACAGAAAATTTAGAAGAGTTCGTGATCACAGCACTTGGAGTGGAACGACAGCGACAATCGCTTTCATCTTCGGTATACAAAGTAGGTTCTCGCGAACTTACAGACGTGCCTCAAACCAACCTGATCAATTCGCTTTCCGGGCAGGTAGCAGGGGTTCAAGTAACCAACGGTTCATCAGGAGTCGGCTCATCAGCGCGAATAATCATTCGGGGAGAAAATTCTTTGAGCAGTAATAATCAGGCGCTAATCGTGATCGATGGTGTACCCATCAGCAATCAAATGATCTCAAGTGATCTCTTCAATGATGGCGCGAATATCCAGGAAGTTGACTTCGGAAATGGAGCCTCCGAAATCAGCCCAGATGATATTGAATCAATTTCTATATTAAAAGGTCCTGGATCTGCAGCTTTATATGGTGCCAGAGGTGCGAATGGGGTTGTTTTGATCACTACCAAAAAAGGAAAAAGAATGCCAGGAATCGGCGTAAGTTTAAATAGCACCTTGACTTTGGATGGCTTACTTACTTTACCGGATTATCAGAATGTCTATGGCGGAGGTTCACGTGGAGAATATGCTTTCCAAAATGGGATCGGTGCTGGAGTTAATGACGGAGGTATCTCAAGTTATGGTCCAAAGCTAAATACCGGATTACTTATAAAGCAATTTGACAGCCCTTCGGTAGATGTCAATGGAAACCCTGTCAGAGGTGGTGACGTGATCAGCAGAACTCGGCCAGATGGAAGCTTCACTCCTATCACACCTACGCCTTGGATCGCTCGACCTGATAATGTCAGGGATTTTTATCGAACTGGCGTCACCTCACAAAACAACCTCTCTGTAAGCGGATCCAGTGAAAAAGGTGGTGCTCGAATCTCCTATAGTAATATGAGAAATGAAGGAATTCTACCCAATACTGATCTCAATCGAGATGGATTAGCGATCAGCTTAGATCAGCAAGTCACTGATCGCTTAAAGTTGGATTTTTTTGGAAATTACATCAATTCCAGAAGCAACAACAGACCAAACCTGGGATATGGTTACGAAAACGTACAATATGGATTCAATTGGACTGGAAGACAGACGGATATTGGAGCCCTTCGAGACTATTGGCAAGCTGGGCAAACAGGGATTCAGCATTATGACTTCAACTACCTTTGGCTGACCAACCCTTACCTCACGCTATTTGAAAACACCAATAGTTTTACCAAAAATCGAATATTGGGAAATCTAGCCCTTTCCTATGAGCTGACAGATAAGCTTAGCATTCGGGTGAGAACCGGGTTAGATAATTATTCTGACAATCGCGCTTTCCGTAGAGCTTTCAGCACCAATCGGAGAATTTTCGGAGGATATCGGGAGGATAACGTCCGATTCAAAGAAATGAACTCGGATGTCCTGCTGAGTTACGCAAGTGAAATCAACAGCTCTTGGAAGTACAGTCTAAATCTTGGCGCAAACCGCTTAGACCAAAAAATAAATTATGGCTATACAGAAGCAGGTCAATTAGCGCTTCCGGGAATTTATACTCTGGAAAATTCGAGAGTTCCACTACGGGGAAGTAGCCAGATTTTCACCAAACGAATTAACAGTGGTTATGCTTTTGGAAACCTGTCTTACCGGTCAATTTTATTCTTTGACCTTACCCTACGAAATGATTGGTCAAGTACTTTACCTGAAGAAAATAATTCATTTGCATATTACTCAGGAGGTTTCAGCTACGTATTCTCTAATCAATTAAGACTTCCCGAAATGATTTCTACGGGTAGTTTCCGATTCAATTTAGCAAGTGTTGGAAATGATACTGACCCTTATCAACTTAACAATAGCTTTCAGTTCAACCAAAACTACGGTTCATTTACCCGAGTCACAAATCGCTCTGTCCTGAATAATCCCAATTTAAAACCAGAACGTCTCAATGCAATTGAGCTTGGTCTGGACTTGGGATTATGGAAAGATCGAGTAATGTTGGATATCGCCACCTATCAAAATACAAGTATCAACCAGATCATTGGTAGACCAATCTCCGCTGCTTCAGGTTTTAGCAACAAAATAGAAAATGGTGGACAAGTTAGAACACGCGGTTTTGAAGCAAGTATGAATGCTTTTGTCGTGGACAAAGGCGCATTTAACTGGACTGTCGGAGCCAACTTCACGACTTACAGAAGTGTCGTGACCGAACTTCCACAAGGAGTTGACCAGTATGTCACCGGAGAAGCAAGTGTATTTGCCGGATCCGGAGGTTCAAATACCGTATTCTACATCGCCAAGCAAGGTGGTAGGATTGGTGACATGTATGGTTCCGGTTTTCAGGAATTCGAAGGTCAGATTATTTATGGAGCAAATGGACTTCCGGTGCAGGACGGGAAATTAAGATTACTCGGAAATTACAATCCGGATTTTATCGTAGGGCTTACCAATCAATTTCGATACAAGGGAGTTCAGCTGGGATTTGTATTTGACTGGCGACAAGGAGGAACTCTTGTTTCGCGAACTAGAGCGCTGGGAAGTACCTCGGGAGTCTTGACAGAAACTTTGGTGGGAAGAGAAGATGGAGTTATTGGAGCAGGAGTGAAAAATGTTGGTACTCCGGAGAATCCACAATATGTTCCTAATACCACTTTGGTACCGGCTAGCACGTTTTATAACAATTTCTTCGATCGCGGAAATGAAGCTAGCGCTACTTATGATGCATCTTATGTAAAGCTTAGACAGCTCAGCCTTTATTATGACTTGCCTTTTGGAATGGTAAATCGGATCGGTTTCCAGGCCATCAAAGTGGGTGTGGTTGGAAGCAATTTATTATTGTTCACAGAAAACCCGCACATCGATCCTGAGCTAAATGCTTTACAAGGTCGAAATATCACTTATGGAGTCGAAGACATGTCCTATCCGTCTACCAGAAGCTTTGGATTCAGCATCAAAACACAATTCTAATCATGAAAAAATCAACTTTATATACCGCCTTCATTTTATTGGCCATCAGCCTTTTCTCTTATTCGTGCACAGAAGGGTTTGAGGAAATCAATACCAACCCAAATTCACCGGAAGCGATTGGTCCTCAATTCCTGCTTTCCAATGTGATCTCAGTGGCAGCGAATGAGAATACTTATACTCAGGGTTTTCGCTTGTCAAACTACCTGGCTCAATTCGCTGCCAGCGTAGAATTTGAGCGAATCGATCGCTACGAAATGGGGAGCAATGCCCAATACTGGAATGGCTCCTTTCGCTTATTGAATGATATCGAATCGATCCAAACTAATCCGGCAACGAATGAAGCTTATATCGCTGTGTCAGATATTATGAAGGCTTATTTGTTTTCTCAATTGACAGATATGTGGGGTGATATTCCCTACTCGGAGGCTTTGGGAGCAAAAAGCGGAGGCTTTACCCCCAAATATGACCCGCAGGAAAAAGTATATACGGATCCTCAAAATGGAATTTTGGCTATACTAAAGCGATCTTCTGAAACCTTGAAAAACACCTCAGCAAGCATTCAGGGCGACATGATGTTTAACAATAATCTCGATAAATGGCGTCGATTTGCAAATTCGCTTAGATTGAGATATATGCTTCGGATAAGCAAGAAATTGACAAACTATTCAGAAATGCAGGCATTGGTCACTGAGAATTACTTCATGCGAAATAATCAGGATAATGCCGTCGTGCCTTATTTGACTTCAGCGCCAAATCAGTGGCCAATGTCCCAGTCTGCTCTTGGCCTATATCAGGAACATCGGATGACAAAGACAGTAGATTCCGTGCTAAAATCTTGGAATGATCCCAGACAAGGTATCCTCTATAAACCAAGTCAGCTAAGTGTAACAGCTGGAACACCTCAATTCAAAGGTCTTCAAAATGGGTTAAACCGGGAGACAATCAATGAACGAGCAATCAAATTGAATGATATTTCCCTGTTTGGGGCGATCTTCCGAGATGTACCAAATGGTGTTGACGGGCAGTTTATGCAATATGCAGAACTTCAATTTGCCCTGGCAGAAGCAGCTTCCAGAGGATATATTTCCGGAAATGCGACTAGCTATTATGAAGCTGGTATCAAAGCTAGTTTCGACTATTTCAAAGCTTCGCTTCCTGCTGGTTACTTGGCACAGCCTACAGTAAAGTTGACTCCTGAAGATGAGCTCAACAAAATTCTAACTCAAAAATGGCTTGCCCTGATCAATAACGGCCATGAAGCATGGTTTGAAATCAGAAGAACTGGAATTCCAAAACTAACTCCTGGTCCGGATAACCTGAACGATGACAAATACCCTGTGCGTTACCTTTATCCAGAATCCGAGCAAGCGGTAAACAAAGCAAACTACACGGAAGCTGCCAGTAGGATGGGTGGTGACAATATCAACAGTAAAGTGTGGTGGGAGAAGTAATT
>JBBQDY010000215.1:0-5903 GCA_038320155.1 Cytophagales bacterium | reverse complement strand
AAATATCCAACAGGTGGGCAGCCAAATGCCAACAAAGCTCCATTTGAGGTATGTTCACTTTGCGCTATGCCCATTATTTCCAATCCGATCACATAACTCACCTCATTCCACACAGTAGGATTAGAAGAAGTGATTTGTTGGTTAGTTCGATTATTAATGACACGATTTGCTATCCCATTGACTGTGAAATAGGGAATCTCTTTTGGGCAGCTTTCCTCATAACATGAAAAAATAACAGCTGAAAAGATAAATACGACCAGTAAACCTATTGCTTTTAAATTCATAGCTCAAAATTGTTAATTCCAACTAATGAAACCCAAGATAGGTTTTCAAACTAAGTAAATGAATATGGGGCTTGCTTTATATTTTTCGAAAACCAAAATTCAAAATTGAATAGAATTCTCCCTATTACCCTATTTTTTCTTCTGATTTTATTCGCTTCAAATAAAGCCTTCACCCAATCGAAAGACTTCTCACTCTTAAAACGAGGCGCCAATCAAAAGTCCCAAATCCGTTTTTATCCTGGCGAAGACATCACCTACAAAAGTGATAAACTTGGTTACTTTGTCACTGATAGAATCATTAGCTTGGATAAAGATTTTATTTACCTCATCGAAAACATCTTGCGAATCGATAATAACAGGAAGATTGATATTCCAAAATTTGTGTATCCGCTTACTTGCACGTAGCCAAATTTAAAACTGATTTGATTTATTAAATCCCCCTAACCCCCTTTAAAAAGGGGGATCTGTATCCAATTCCAAATCAAGATTTAGTTTTTGAACTGAACGTACACCTAAGGATACACATATTCCAAAAAATGGTTAAAGTATTAGTAAACTTAATACTCAAGTAAATTCGATCATTTTACTAATCTCCAATTGAAAGAATTAAATGAAGTCTTACTCTGCTTCTGACCTTTTCCAATTCCAATATTCGTCCTCCCAATCCAGCTTTTCCTCACCTGAAGAATTGTGCTTTTCAATGGCCGCCAGTTGATCAGCATTGGCCACTTCTTGAATTTCATTAAAAAGAATCCGCTCCTCAAATCGAATGTGCTTTTCCAAAGCTATTTGTAGATAATTCAGAAACTCATAATCCATTTCCGATGTGGAAAACAGCTTTTTCAACTCCACATGCTCGGCTAAAGCCTGCTGAATTAATTCATTATCTTTTCCCAAAATCGGAAAGACCACTGCTTCCTCTTCTGCAAAATGGGAAATCAAATGAGTTTTCCAGAACCAATATGCATGCGCTTTCATTCGGCGGACTTCAATATTACGCTTTATTCCAGATCGAATCTTCCAGCAGAACAATAAGCCGTGATGATGATCACGGCTTAAAGGCTGAAGCACTACATGTCTCTTTAAGGGCTGATTAGGCATATATTAAGGCTTTTTCTAATTCTACTGCTTTAGGAAATAAGATATTATTCTCCAGGTGAATATGCAAATGCAAATCCTGCTCAAACTCTTTCAACAAAGAAAATGTAACCGTATAGGTAGTGCAAGCATCTTTTGGAGGTGTATAATCATTGGTCAGTGCTGCAATTTTTCTGAATCGCTCGCCTTCAGCCGAATGCTCATCCATCATCATCGCAATCGGGTTGGCGACTGTGCCAAAATGACCCAGTGTAAGTTCACTTTTGCTTTCATCTGCCTGAACCAGTTTTTTAACAAAAGGAAATAAAATAAACTCCTCCTTCTTCATGTGGGCGGTAAGTTCTCCAGCTGCGCCCAAAAACAGCTCCTCAACCTCAAGTAATTCCGGATGTATTTCACCGTGAACCTTCACGATCTTAGCCAGCAAGGGCTTAATTTCAGTAATTCGAGATTCCACATAGCGATGGTGCTTTTTCTCAATGTAAACCGCTAGCAGATCCAAGGGCCAAGAGTTAAAATCAGTGGTGGGATTATCATTTACCTGAGCTGCCACTGTCAATTCTGAAAGTAGAGAATCAATATTCACCTTCTTCTTATCGCAAGCTTCTTCAATTGTTCTATTGCCTTGGCAGCAGAAATCAATTTTGTTTTTCTGAAATACAGTAGCATAGCGATAATCCTTTGCTACTAATTCTCCGATGATAGATTGTTCATTAAGAGTCATGATTTTATAGTTTTAAAGTGAGAAATTCCAAATGTGATAAGTGCGATTATTTTGGCGATTTCCATTCCTATATAGAAGAAATGAAGATTAGATGGTGGTAAGAGTTGTTCGTTTATAACTCGTTCGGCTCGCGCATCCAAGGCAGGCAAAACCCAAAAAGTCTGCATAAACAAGAGAAGTAAAGGAATGACAAAAGCAACATTCTTGAAACTGAGCCACTTTTCCTTCGCTATGCTTCCGCTGAAAATAATGGCTATTGCAAATACCCATTCTACTTTGTTCAGTGCATCGAAGACCAATCTCCCGATTCCCAAACCCAAAGGAACTGTGATTCCCGGAGCCTGAAATTTCAGCCAAGCTTCCATAAAGCTAATTGCGCAGACAAAGCCTATCCAAAGAAAGGTGGAAATCAGAGACAGGGGATTTTTGACGAATGACATTTCGTTTGATCGATTGATTTTATACAAATGATTTGTAAAAATCCGGACTGAAATACATGATCAGATAGAAGAGTGCGAATCCGACAAATGATAATATCAGCGCCCAAATCCAAGCAGGTATTCCCTTGGGATTTTCGGAGCCTGTCACGATGAATAGATCACTTCTTTCGCTACCATAGGCATTGACCGTAATTGGTATCTGTTCATTGATTACTTCATTTGGATTTAACCCAATAACAGAGATGGACGGCCCATTACGAACTTCAAACGGAATGTGCTTTACTCCCTCTTTTCCGTTGGAAGAAACTGCCACAATCTTCAATTCGTGTTTTCCGTCTGGGATTTTGGTAGAATCGAACACAAACTTTACCGGTGGGGCAAACTCCGCAAATGGTATTGGATCGTCGTCTAGGAATATTCGGATACTTCTTTTGTCTTCCATGAGTTATAATTGATCTAAAATGCTGTTTTTGATATGATCGGGACCGTTTTCTTGCGGTTTGATTAGAAATTTCAAACTCAGGCCTAGCGTGATGGTCACAAGTATCGCCGCTCCCCAAACAATGAAATATTCCAAATTACTGCCTGGACCTGATCCATGGGTGATATCTGCAAACCCTTTCGGCTGCTTACTTTTACATACTTCGCAGGCGAATGCTCCGCCCAGCGAAACCATAAAAAGCAGAATTGATAGCGCAATTATTTTGGTTTTCATCATCTTAATTGTTCAATAGATTTACTAATTCCCTGATTTTCTTCACTTCTTCCGCGGTTACATTCTTGGCAGAATTGCCCCAGCTATCACGCTCATGGCTAGCGATAGCAGCAATTTCCTCGTCCGAAAGCTGATCTGCAAAAGGGGGCATCGCTCCATATTCAGGCCTTGCGTCATATCCTTGCAAGATGATTCTGATAAGTGTCTCAGGATTATTTTCATTTATAATTTCCGACCCAGCCAGCGGTGGAAATGCACCAGCTATACCTTCACCATTCGCTTGGTGACAGGCTGCACAAGATTGCGAATAAAGTGCTAGTCCATCTGGAAGAACTGCCTCCCCAGCTGGTGACGAATTTGCAGGAGCCACTTTTTTCTTCGAAGAAGGAATGAAGGCTGTCGCATCCATTCCAGGCATATCGGTTTGCTTCAGAGATTGTAGGTAAGTTACCAGCTGCAACGCCTTTTGGGTAGCTACAATCTTATTGTCAGGATGGCTTAAGTATTCCTTGGGAACTGATACGATTACATCTGTTTCCTTCACTTGATCAGGAGCTTTCTCTTCAAACATCCAAGAATAACCTGGCATGATGGATTCCTTTACTACTATCCGAGGATTATATAAGTGGATAAGGTGCCATTCCTTTCCGGGTTGTCTTTTCCCTACATTGGTCAGATCCGGCCCGGTTCGCTCACTTCCCAATAAAGAAGGGGATTGTTGCCAGACATTCAGTCGTCGCTTGCTATAGTAGTAGTCGGATGGAATAGAAGGCCTTTCGCCCCAGGTTTGATCCATCTCGATATTTCGTACTTGTTGGGTATGACAGGCGACGCAGTTTTCACTTACATAGACTTTTAGCCCTTCCAGTTCCTCTGCCGTAGGTTCGAGCATAGTTGGAAGTGGTTCCGTTTCCTGAAGTTTAAAAGCTGGAATCACTGCCACGATCAAAGTCAAGCCCAGAAAAGCCAGGAAGGATGTCAAAACCAGACTATTTAGATTTTTATGAAAATTAAACATGTGTTATACGTTAGCTAGCGTGGATTTCATGGGAACGACTGCTGGCTTCGCAGCGCCTTTCCTTTCTCGTACCATTTCGTAGAAATTATAAGCGAAGATCAGATGCGAAATGAACATCAGTGTGCCGCCTATGGCTCTCCAAACCCAATAAGGCTGCATCAATACGACGGAGGTGATAAAGCTTTCGCCAGCAATCCAACTCAGCCCACGTAGCGTACCACCAGCCATCAGCGAAATCATATAGGCGAACAATCCCACAAACGCAAGCCAAAAATGGATTCCCACAAAAATCTGTTTGGGTTCATTTCCAGTGATTTTGGGTAGCAAGGCATAGATAGCCGCCCAGAGCAGAAATGTGATAATTCCATACATGGTCATGTGCGAGTGAGCCACATTAAAGTCGGTGAAGTGCCATACAAAATTGGTAAAGCGAAATGCCTGCAAACTTCCCTGAGTAGATCCTACAAAATAGAAAACCACTCCAACCAAAAAGAAAGGAAGCACATAACTTTTGGAGATATCATTCCAGCTTCCCCGCATGGTCATTAGGAAATTAGTGGTTCCAGCCACTACGGGAATAAACATCCCAGCACTGAATACAATCGCCACCGTCTGCAACCACCAGGGAAGCGGACTAAACACAAAGTGATGCGTACCGATCATGGTATAAAACAGCATCTGAGTCCAGAAGGCTAAAACGCCCAGAGAATAAGAATAAATTGGCTTGTTGAGTGAAGAAGGCAAGTAATAATAGACTAACCCAAGTGTAAAAGTCATAAACCACATTCCCACGCCTTGGTGCATGTAGTATCCCTGAATCACCGTCTCACCCAAGCCATTTTGGTACCAAGGCAGGTAACCGATTATCGCCAAGACGATTGTCCACACCATGGCACCCATAATATACCAGTTGGAAATGTAGATTTCTTCAATTTTGCGAAGCTGAATGGTCTTGTAGAAATTGTAGAAAGTCAGAATCAGCCCGATGGCAAACATGATCATTACCGGCCAGATGTACTCGCGATATTCTCCACCTCCGTTGTTGATTCCCGACATTAAGAAAATGTTGCCGATCACTAAGGTAAGGTTGATCAAAACCCAAGTAGCCCAAGCGATTTTGTAGTTGTATATCTTCGTGTTGGAGGTTTTGGCAATTACAAAATACCCTAAACCAATCATAGCCAAAGATGCCCAACCCCAAAACACAGTGTTGGTGTGAACTGGTCTTAGCCTGCCAAATGACAGAAAAGACACCTGATCTAAATCAGGCCACATGAATTTCATCCCTAAATACTGACCTACAAGGGTCCCAAAAACCAACCAAAAAGTAGCTGCACCAATGTACCAAACCACTAAGTTTTTCAGCTCAACGGGAATCTGCAAGACAGAGCGAGATCGCTTCTTTTCATCTACAAGAGGATTTTGCGGATCATGCGTGTAGCTGGAGACAATTCCTTTTCGGTCCACTGCTTTCCCACCTTGATATAGTTCATCGCCAGTTAGCTTATAGGTTTTGGCCGTTTTCCGCTCCTCCAGTACTTCATCTATTTCATCTTCTTCAAGTTGATATAGCTCCTCCCGGAGCTTTTGAATCGTTACTTTTTCGTTTTTCCGTTGGAAAAAA
>JBBQDY010000214.1:0-5943 GCA_038320155.1 Cytophagales bacterium | reverse complement strand
ATCGAAATGATTGTAGCTCCCTTTGATGGATCTACCAAACAAGGAGTAAAATTCATTGGAGAAAAAGGATGGATCACAGTATCCAGAGGTAGCTATGATACCTCCGTAAAAGAAGCTGAGATGAAATTCACCCAAGAACAGCTCGGTTTTTCGGCTCACCATGTGGACTTCATCGATTCGGTTTTGATGCGAAAAGATCCAATTGTCCCGGTTGAAGTAGGTCATAGTACTTGCACCGTGTGCACGATTGGAAATATTGCTCATGATTTGGGTAGATCCTTAAAATGGGATCCAATTGCTCAGGTATTTATAGGCGATGCTGAAGCAAATTCCCGATTACATTACAATTATGAGAATGGGCTTTCGATATAATTCATTTTAAGAGGCAAACTCCAAAGGCATCAAATTGATTTTGATGCCTTTTTTTAATTCTATTCCGTTAAATTGTATTAAATCTAAAATCTTTCAGATGAATCTATCGCACAATCTTTCACTCCAACTATATTCCAGTTCACGAATTTTAATTCAATTGATTCAAAGCAGATTAAATGAATTTGGATTGACTTATCCACAATACTTAGTGTTGGCAGTTTTATGGAAAGAAGACGGTTTACGCGTAAATGAGATAGGTCAGCGGCTGGAATTGGACTCGGGCACTTTGACTCCTTTACTTAAGAAACTGGAGGCTATGAACTTTGTGAAAAGGCAACGGGGTGAAGCAGATGAGCGAACCGTCACTGCAGAATTGACCTATCAAGGAAAATCCCTTCAAAGTAAAGTCAAGGTAAGCTTGGCTAGCTTTGATGAAATGCTTCAAGGATTTCCTGACCTAGCTATAGATTCTCTAAACCAAAATCTCGCTGGCTTGTTAGAAAGTCTGAAAGCATTAAAAAATTCAGATAATGGAAAAACTTAATATTGATTACACGGCAGTTGCTATAAGCACCGGAGGAAGAAAAGGACACGTAAAAACCGAAGATGGTCTGATAGATTTTGAAGTAGCCATGCCAAAAGAAATTGGTGGAGAAGGTGGAAAAACCAACCCCGAGCAACTTTTTGCAGCTGGATATGCGGCCTGTTTCGGTGGCGCCTTGGGAGCAGTTGCTGGCAAAGTCAGCTTAAGAGACTCCGAGATCAAAGCAAAAGTAAATCTCGGAAATTACGAACCTGGATCATTTGGTCTTGCTGTGGATATCGAGGTCAAGATCCCTCAAGCAGCGTCCCTTGAAGAAGCTCAAAAATTAGTCGATGCAGCGCATGCGGTTTGTCCTTACTCAAAAGCAACTCGAGGCAATATCGAGGTGAATGTGAAGGCAGTAGCATAATATTAGTATTAAATTAAAGAAGGCTAGGAAATCCTAGCCTTTCTTGTTTAGTCTGGTTCAAGTCTTTAGACTTGGACCTTTATGTTTTATGAGCTCGCTATAATCTGGCTTGCTTCCTCTAATGCTCTAGTCACATTTTCATCGCTGATTGAGAGGTAGAAATTCATGCGTATCTGATATTTCAAATCACTACTACCCCTTTACCCAACATTTTTCTATCTAATAATGCCTGCAAGGCATCCGGAGCTTCTGCTAAAGAATACTGCTTACTGATATGCTGCTGGATTTTTCCTTCTTTGATCCATTGAACCAGCTGCCCAATATTTTGAAAGCTTTGCTTGGATTCGAGTTTGGAAAACTGTCCCCAAAAGACACCCATAATAGCACAGCCTTTCAGCAAAGGTAGATTCATTGGAATTTTTGGGATTTCTCCATTTGCAAAGCCAACAATCAGATAACGCCCTTTCCACGCGATTCCTCGCAATGCAGCTTCTGTATAATCTCCACCCACAGGATCATAGATTACATCCACGCCTTTTCCTCCGGTCAACTCTTTGATCCTAGTTTTCAGATCTTCAGTGGAATAATTGATCGTTTCGGAAGCCCCTTTTTCACGGCAAAGCGCAAGCTTTTCTTCAGAAGAGGCAGCAGCAATGACTTTGGCTCCCATCACTTTTCCTAATTCCACAGCGGCTAGTCCGACTCCGCCTGCAGCACCCAGAACCAGCAATGTTTCTCCAGGCTGGAGATTTGCCCGATCTTTCAAACCATAGAAAGAAGTGCCATAAGTATATAAAGTAGTCGCAGCAATCTCAGGAGTTAATCCCAGCGGCATAGCAAAAACTCGATCAATATCTACTGCCACTTTTTCTGCAAAGCCACCCCAGCCACAAAGCGCCAATACTGATTGTCCAACTTGAAACTCGGTGACTCCTTCGCCTAAGGCTAAGACTTTTCCCGCCACCTCACCACCTGGTGAAAAAGGAAGCTCGGGTTTGAATTGATACTTATTTTGAATGATCAAAGCATCCGGGAAATTAATCCCACAAGCCGCTACAGCTATCAAGATTTGGCTCGGTCCAGGCAAAGGATCCAAAACATCTTTTAAAACAAGATTTTCTGGAAGCCCGAATTCTTGGCAAAGTATCGCCTTCATATTTATTTCGCTATTTTGTTATGAATAAAAACCACCCTCAAACTAGGCATTTCCTGCCGAAAGGAATAATTTTGAGGCCTTTACTAAAATACAAAATCCTTTTATGGCTGTCAACGATTTTATCCATTCCAATAAAGACCGATTTCTCAACGAACTTCTCGATTTACTTCGCATTCCTTCCGTAAGTGCTGATCCTAAATTCAAAGCCGATGTCTTTGCTGCGGCAGAATTTGTTAAGAATTCCCTTGAGAAAGCAGGCGCTGATACCGTAGAAATCTGTCAAACGGCTGGCTATCCAATAGTGTACGGGGAAAAAATCATTAACCCAGCTTTACCGACAGTTTTGGTCTATGGACACTACGACGTACAGCCGGCTGATCCGTATGAACTTTGGGATTCTCCGCCATTTGAGCCAGTCATCAAAAACACTAAAATCCATCCTGAGGGCGCTATTTTTGCCCGAGGATCAGCAGATGACAAGGGACAGTTTTACATGCACGTGAAAGCTTTCGAAGCAATGATGGCAGAAAATGATTTGCCTTGTAATGTGAAGTTCATGATCGAAGGTGAAGAAGAAGTCGGCTCAGACAACCTGGACAAATTCGTCATTGAAAATAAAGATCGATTGAAAGCCGATGTGATTCTGATTTCTGATACCCACATGATCTCCATGAAGGATCCTTCAATCACGGTTGGCCTTCGAGGCATGGCTTATATGGAAGTAGAAGTAACTGGTGCCAATCGGGATCTCCATTCAGGAACTTACGGCGGAGCGGTTGCCAATCCGATCAATGTGCTTTGCGATATGATCGCTTCGATGAAAGATGAAAACAATCACATCACCATCCCTGCCTTTTATGACAAAGTACAGGAGCTCACTGAAGCTCAGCGATACAGGTTAAACGAAGCTCCTTTTGACCTAAATGAATACAAAGAGAAATTAGACATTGCTGATGTTGAAGGCGAAAAAGGCTATACCACCATTGAGCGAATCGGAATCCGTCCAACTTTAGATGTAAATGGAATTTGGGGCGGCTACATTGGTGAAGGGGCTAAGACAGTTTTACCTTCCAAAGCCTCTGCTAAAATCTCCATGCGTCTTGTACCAGATCAAGACTGGAGAGAAATAGCTAAGATTTTTGAAAATCATTTCAAATCCATTGCGCCTGCTTCTGTCAAAGTAAAAGTAAAAGCGCATCATGGCGGTGCGCCAGCGGTAGTTTCAGATTCCTCAGTAGGATATCAGGCTGCAGAGGCAGCTATGGAGGAAACCTTCGGCAAACGTCCTATCCCAACACGTGAAGGCGGTTCCATACCGATTGTTGCTTTGTTCCAAAAGGAACTAGGATCCGATCCAATTTTGTTTGGCTTTGGATTGGACACGGATGCACTTCACTCACCCAATGAGCACTATGGAGTGAAGAACTATTTTATCGGGATCGAAACTATTGCGGCTTTCTTCAAGCATTTTAGAAAACTTAGTCAGTAGCAATCAGTACAGATAAGATTTCAATTCAAATGGAATGAAATTCATGACAACTCTTTGAACAACATTGGAAAAGAATCTTTACATAATAGCTGGTTGTAACGGTGCGGGAAAAACGACTGTCTCATTTACCATCTTACCAGAGATTATCAATTGTAGAGAGTTTGTGAATGCAGATGAAATAGCTAAAGGCTTATCTCCCTTTCAACCAGAAAATGTGGCTTTGGAACCGGGCAGAATCATGCTGGAAAGAATTAATTATTTAATTCGATCCAATCGAAGCTTTGCTTTCGAAACCACTTTGGCCACAAAAAGCTATGCTGCTAAAATCAGAGAAGCTAAAGAAAAAGGTTATACCGTAACTCTTCTTTTCTTTTGGCTACAAAATTATGATTTAGCGATTGAACGCGTAAAAGTGCGTGTCAAAGAAGGAGGACATGATATTCCCGAGGATGTAATTAAGAGAAGATACCTGAGAGGAGTGGGGAATCTTTTCAAATTGCATTTACCAATTGCCGATGGAGCGCTCATCTTTGATAATTCAGAGGGAATGCCGGAGCTTATAGCCAAAATAACTTTTGACCAGAAATTAGAGATTCTAAATTCTTCAAAGTTTAATCAACTGAAAAATAACCATGAATAAGATAAAAGAACAAAATGAGCTGAATGACAAGATCTTAACAGGGCTAGCAAGAGCTTATGAAAAACTTATCGAGTTCAAAAAAGAGAAGAATTCTGAGTTGGTAATTATTGTAGACAATCAAATTAAGAAAATCAAGTTTCCAAAAAATGACAAATAGTCTTTCCAAAACATTCTTGTTGAAATTTGATAGTCTTTCTCATGTAAAAAAGGGTTTTTCAGGCCCATTCCAATTCCATTCTCACTTCCGAGGATTATTTTTAGTTACTTTTTTGTTCCTGATCACATTCTTAGCCCAAGCGCAACTAATCAAACCCCCAAAGTGGACTGTTACGCTAGAGCCCAAAGAACTTCAAATGGGAAAACCTGCTACCCTGATTTTGGAGGCTAGCATTCCTGTAGGTTGGTATATCTATTCCAATGATTTTGAGCCTGACTTGGGCCCGATTCTCACTTCACTGAATTTAGAGAAATCAGAGGCTTATGAAAAAGCAGGAAACCTGAAGGCAATCAATCCAAAGAAGAAGTTTGAGGAAGTGTGGGACGGAGATGTAACCTATTTTATGGGAAAAGGACGCTTTGAGCAGCCTTTGACTCTGAATGCCAATAGTGGAACAATCGCAGGCTCCATCATTTATCAGATGTGCTCTGATCTGACTGGTCAATGTGTTAATTACGAGGAAGAAATTGATTTATCCTTCACTGCTTCTGGAGAAATAACCTCACAAAAACTCAACTCGAAAACTGTTCCTGCTTCCGGAGAAGCAGGACAACCGAATGCACAAACCGGTCTAAATCCTGCTGCTTCCGGAGAGGCAGGACAACCGAACGGAGCAGAAAGTGGATTAACGGCAGAAGTCGATTCACTTTTTACCATAGAAGCTACTCAAACTCTACCTGCAGATGCCACTAAAGAGAGACAACCTTTAGCAGAACAAATCCAACTGATCGAAGCTCCGGAGGTACAGCAAGAATCTCTTTGGGGATTTATGATCTTAGCTTTTCTTGCAGGATTGGCGGCATTGCTGACGCCATGTGTGTTTCCGATGATCCCGATGACGGTCAGTTTCTTTACCGGTCGGGCAAATAGCAAGGCAACAGGAATTCGAAATGCATTTATCTATGGTTTCTCGATTATTGCCATTTATACCATTGCAGGTACTGCAGTTGCGGCGATCCAAGGACCTGAATTTGCGAATTGGCTGGCCACACATTGGGCGCCTAACCTCTTTTTCTTCGGCGTTTTCATCTTCTTTGCCTTGGCTTTTTTAGGGATGTTTGAGATTACGCTACCTTCCAGCTTAGTCAATAAAGTGGATGAAAAAGCTGAGAAAGG
>JBBQDY010000213.1:0-5958 GCA_038320155.1 Cytophagales bacterium | reverse complement strand
AGGTGATATCTTCGTATTCTTTGGCAGTTATCCAGTTCATAATTCCCGGTTTGATTTCAAAATTTTAATTTTTGGCAAGATAACAGCCTTAGCTGAAATTTGTTGATGCACTAGTACCTTTGAAAAAGGATTAAGACTTTAACATTCGGATGTTCCAGCTTCATTACCAAAATCGTATTTATTCCCGAGTTCAGGATTTTCAAAACTATGAGGAAAATATGCCTGATTTTGTCCAAATAGCTTTCTCATTTTGCCAAGCTTGGCTTTCGGGGGAGGAGAATTTTAACCAAGAGACTTCAGGATCGACAGGCAGCCCAAAACGGCTGAGCATCCATCGAAATCAGATGATCGCCAGTGCTGAGGCTACGGGGAGTTTTCTCAAGGCTTCGACTGATTGGAAATTGCTTTGCTGTCTCAATCCAGCATACATCGCCGGAAAGATGATGTTGGTTCGCGCGATGGTTTGGAACTGTGAAATTGAATTAATCGCTCCTCGTTCCAATCCTTTTTCAGAATCAGATTTTACAACTGAATTTGATTTTGTAGCCATGATCCCACTACAAGTGGAAACTATATTAGAAGATCCAAGCACCACGGATTTTCTAAAGACGGTCCGAAATCTAATCATTGGTGGCGCTCCCACTAGCCAAAAACTCCAAAAACAGCTGGTAATCAATAATATAAATGCTTTTCAGACATTTGGAATGACTGAGACAGCCTCTCACATTGCACTCGCAAAAATCACCGAAAATGAATTAATCTATCAAGCGCTACCAGGTGTTCTAATCGGGACCAATGCGCATCAACTACTTTGGGTCAAGTCTGCGATGTCTGGACCAGATCGTATCCAAACCAATGACGAAATAGATCTCCTCTCAGAAAATAAATTCAGATGGTTGGGGAGAGCGGATTTTGTGATCAATTCCGGGGGAGTAAAGCTTCATCCAGAACGCTTAGAGCAAAAAGCAGAAACGGTAATTCATCAATTTTTCCCCGATGATGCTTTCTTTTTTGGAAGCCTTCCAGATGATAGCCTCGGGCAAAAATTAGCGCTATTTCTAGAAACAGATGCCTCAAATGAAAATAAGGCAGACGATTTGAAGAATAGCTTGAGATTAAGGCTGGATCGATTTGAAGTTCCAAAAGAAATCGTCTTCAAAAGGAGATTTCAACGCACTTCAAATGGCAAACTTGATCGAATAAAAACAATGAATGAACTATGAAGATCTTCTGCTTAGTATTCCTTTTTGCTTTAACAAGTCTAGCTGACAAAGAAAATGGTGAAATCAAATTGATTATCAACGACACCAAAAGCAACTCAGGAGTCATCCGGGTTTTGATTTTCGATCAAGCTGATGGATTTCCAGAAGAGGCTAAAAAAGCCTTCAAAGCACTGAGCATTCCAGTTGAAAACTTTTCAGCACAAACTACCATCAAAAATTTACCAGCAGGAAACTATGCCGTCTCGGTATTTCATGATCAGGATGGGGATGGCGTATTCAAAAAAAACAGCATCGGATTACCCATCGACAGCTATGGCTTTTCGAATAACCCAACTTTATTCTTTGGTCCGCCTAGCTTTTCTAAATGTAAAGTAGCGATAAACAATGAGCCTGTTTCAGTAGAAATCAACCTGAAGTAGTCGCTTTTTGAAACAGCCAAAATTCGATTTGCAGGTTAATCGAATCAAAAAAACTACTTTTGCGCAAAGTAAATCACATGAATACCAACACCAACGCGCTCACTGGATTAGTGATCGAATATGACTCGGGCATCGTCCCGGCGCCTCACAGTCACGTTTTCCGACTTCAATTAGACCTAGATTCTAATCCTTTCCAAGTGTCTTTGGACATGCATTACACCGATCGGGAAGATCTTACGGAAGATGAAATCTATGACGAGGGTTTCACCTTGAATGATGATTATACATTTAAAGGAGAGGTGGATACAATTTGGAGCGGTGTCTTCTTCAAAGCTTATCAAGCTGCAAAGTGGAGTGGAAAGTCATTGAATGAAGCAGGAATCACCTTAACTCCAATCGAGGCTGGGAAAATGGGCAAAGTAAAAGTTCCTGCTGATCAGGAGGCTTGGCTCATACTGGCTCAGGATCTGATTCAGGCGATTTACGAAACCAACAAAAAAGAACTTCCGCTGACTATTAATTACCGACTGGTTGAGAATGATTCTGCCAAGGATTGCTCTATTACAGTGCAATTCAGCAATCGTGAAGTGCTGTTTACGGAAGGAACTGAAACCCGGAATTTGAATTGGGATTATACGGTTCAACTGATGAAACTGATTTTTACACCGGATTACCATTATGATATCGCCAAGGAAGAGCCTGGAAAAAAGCGGGGAGCTTATATCAATTGTGGAGATGGCTTCTGGCACGAGCTAGGCAAGGGCGTTGAAAATATCGATGATTCCTTTGATGCAGTTGGGAAAATCCGCTCAGGATTCGAAGATCTTTTGAGCTAGTAAATTAAATCCTTGCAATTCTTAACCTGATTCTTTTAACTTTAAGTAGTTATATATCAGGTTTTTTTATGCAAAACGGAAAAATTTTTATCAGCTATAGGCGTGGTGATTCATCGGGTGAGTCTGGCCGTTTGAACGAAAATTTAGAACAAATATTCGGAGACGAAAATGTATACTTTGATATTGAAGCTATCGAAGGAGGTATAAATTTCAGAAAGGATATTATAAGAGCGTTAAATTCTTGCAAAGTGCTAATTGCTGTAATTGGCCCCAGTTGGCTCGATATCGCTGATGAGTATGGTAAAAGAAGACTTGAAAATCCTGATGATTTTATCCTCTTAGAGATTTCAACTGCATTAGAGAGAGGAATTATGGTTATTCCCCTGCTAATAAACGGAGCGACTCAACCAAAGCGGGATGAATTGCCTAATGACATAAAAGATCTGGCAGAATTGAACAGTGTTGAAATTTCGAATAAAAGATGGAAATACGACTTCAACGAGCTAGTGAAAATATTAAAGAGAAAATTGAGAAAAGAGGTAATCTGGATTGACTATAAAAAATGGTTTGCTAAGCATTACTTATGGGTAAGTATATTTTTTTTGATGCTTTTTGGAGCAAGTATTTTAGCTACTTTTTACCCATCATTTTACTATGAGTTATTTAGTGACCAGCCTACCCATGCCAACCAATTATCACCTATCATTAAAAATTCTAATTTATCTAATTCAATAAACGGGGCATGGAATGTTTATCGAAATGAGGAATTGATGGGTGGATTTATATTCACTATTGAAGGAAATCAAATCACATTTATTCAAATGCGTTTAGCCAAAGTTATAGGCTCAGGCGATGGTAAGATGGAAGGAGATAACGTTTCGCTTTTTTATTTCAACAGTGGTTCTAAACCCTTAAGCAATATTGAATTAACTACCTCAGATAGCGGAATGAGTTGGAGTGGCAACATTAAACTTTCTTCAAATGAAATGGATGGTCCAGTCGAATTGAGACGGTACTAGATTGGCTAAACCTTAAATCCTAGCCTAAATTCATCTGCAAATGCAATGATTCGTATGTTTTATTCTTTTCAAATGACTGACTTCCAAATAATTAATTTGCTTTTCTGCTTTCAATCTTTATAAATTAAATGTCTCAAAATTCGATTTTTATGGAAAAAAATAAAATTTTTATTAGTTACCGGCAGAGCGATACGCAAAGCGAAGCGAGCCGACTCAAGGAAAATCTTGAAGATATCTTTGGTCCAGAAAATGTTTTTTTCGATATCGAAACGCTAGAACCTGGGTTGAACTTTGCAGAAGCAATTGAAAAAACCATCCGACAAAGTGCTGTCGTTTTGGTTTTGATTGGGGATTCATGGACAAAGGTGAAAGATGATAAAGGAAATTTAAGATTGTTCAAAGAAGATGATTGGGTAAGAAAAGAAGTAGCAATGGCGCTATCTATGGACGGTACCAGGGTTATTCCGGTGTTAATTAAGGATGCAAAAAAACTTTCCGCAGATGAGCTCCCCGACAATATCAAGTCTTTAGCAAATTACCAATGGGCTGAGCTTACGATTCCGAGATGGAAAGGAGATGTAGAAAAATTGGCAACAACTCTGGAAAAGATCCTTCCTCCACTAAAAAAAGAAGCAGAAAAGAAAAAAGTTTTCATTCCTTCCCCGCCCCCAACCAAAAGCTGGTGGGCTAAGAATTACCTGTGGGTTTTGGGAGTCTTTGTGCTTATCATCATAATTAGTTCATGGCCTAAAGAAAATGTGGTAAATGATTATGTTGAACCTGAGACGGGTCAAAACATTGTCGCTGGAGGAGAATTTGAAACCTCCGGTGCGATCGATGTTCACGGCAATTGGATAGTTTACTTCAACGGAGAAGTAATTAGCACATTCATTATAAGTCAATATCCGGATGGAATTGAATTTTATGAGTACGATGTAAATAATAGTAATGTAGGCACCGGTACCGGTTTCTTGGAAGGAAATCAATTGACTTTGGATTATTATCATCCTGAGGAAGATGTACCTGGGAAATTTTACCTATCCACCCAAAACGGTGGGGTATCTTGGGAAGGAAGAGCTTCTTTCCCTACAGTTGAGGTGGATGCAAATATCAGCTTAAAAAAATCTAACCCTTAATCCTTCTCAGATCAGCCTGAATATCTTTGATCATATCGCCCAAGTCTTCCAGGCTTAGGGCTTTTTTCTTGTCACCAGGATTTGGGAAATCAGTACTGATAAAAGCCTTTGCTTCCCATACTTCCAAGACATCATCGCCTTTTACCTCATAAGGCTTATAATGCTCATTATCTGAAACTAAAAACAGCTTTCCGTTATCGGCCAAATAATTAAAAACACGCTTATAGACGACTCCCTCTGTTTGAGTGACCAAGATATAAGTTCTTCCGCTTTTGATCTGGTTCAGTTGATCGACATAGGCACCAATCACGATCGTGCCTGGAATCAAAGGCAACATCGAATCCCCGGCGAGCTCAAAAGCACGATAAGTGGATTGCTGTGAGAGATTCGGTAAGTGAAATTGCGGCAACTTCTCCATATACTCCGGATCAGCATATCCATTGAGGTAGCCTGCTGAAGCTTTTTGTCCTACCAAAGTGATATTCTCCTTGTCATCTTCATTGGTTGCAATGGTCAGAATATTTATGCCTCGCTTTTGTATGGCTCGCCTGCCCTTGTTTTCGATATCATGCTCCATCAATTCTTCCAAGCCAACTTCAAAAATCGCACAAAGCTTCTGCAAGGTGGCGAGTTTCGGTTCTGATCGGGCATCCTCATAGGCAGAAATCATCGTTCGCTGTACATCCAATTGATCGGCGAGATCATTTTGGGTAATGGCTTTTTGCTTGCGCAAAAATCGAAGGTTCGAAGCGAGGTAGTTCATGCTGAAAATAAATAGAAGTTGTGATCTTCAGGTGTTGCTGGGATCGGAAAGAAAGGATTCAGATTCATCGAAGTCTGCTTTCTGCGCTCCATCCGATTCTTGATTTCATCGATTATCTCTCCAACCGGTTTGGGCTCGTGGACCAGCAAATAACCGTACTGAGGCTTTGCTTCATCTTCGATAAAAAATTTGACCTGACAATTTCCTGAAGCCAAAGTCTTGGTAGTGATGCTGATTTTCTCCTGAGTTTCCATATCTGTTTTGTTTACATCAGCCAAGATATAAATGTTGTTTTAATAAACATTGATACGTGCTAAAAATTAACACTACAACTGACAGCATTTGTCAGAAAACAAAAAAATTAGCTTAAATCCAGAATTTCAGGCTTGTAGAAAAAATAGTTAATCCCAGTAAATGTGGTTGACGGAGACTTGACTAATTCCCAAATCGCTTAAAATCGCATAACTCCTTTTCAATACTCCAATCGACCGCTTAGCTAATTCCGATTCTAATTGGGCACTATTCTTCGCTCCTTTGTCCTATTCGAAAGAATTGACTCCTC
>JBBQDY010000212.1:0-5979 GCA_038320155.1 Cytophagales bacterium | reverse complement strand
GTCTCAGTTGGCAGTAAACCTTTGAGGTTTCCCGATAGTGATCTGGACTAACCCTGAAGGTTTGTTGAGTTGGACCAATAGATAGTTTACAGTGCTTAAGGGAGTGGTTTAAATCTTTTTGGAACCAAATTTATCGGGGTTCGCCATCATATAGCCTATCAATTTCCCGATTTCTAGGGTCTCTTGATCCCACTCGGCCTTAGTATTTTCTGAAATGTATCCGCAGGCAAAAGAAAACTCAATCCAGACTTGAGTTTCTGTATTTTCCATATCTGCGTCAGAAAGCTTTGAAATAAAATGTGCTGGGTATCTTCGTTTTCTATAGCCTTCGGCAATATTTGTACAAACAGATCTGCTTGCCCGCCTAATTTGATCAATTAGTGAAAATTTTTCTTCCGGAGGAAATTTTTTGGTAGCCACAAAGATTTTCATCGCGAGTTGAAATGCCTTTTTATAAGCCAATAGATCTTTGAAATCCATAGATGTAGGAGTTAATTAAAAAACGAAAACACTAATCCAAAATAAGAATATTTCAAAGAATAGAATCAACCCATACTTTAAAATTCTTATTGCAGCCCCCTGCTCACTGCCCTGCCCACTGCCTACTGCCTACTGCCCCCTGCTCCCGATAGCTACCGTGAATGCTCCCTGCCCCCTGTATACTGAAAACTTCCAACTGCCAACTTCTAACTGCCAACTGCCAACTGAAAACTGCCCACTGCCCACTGCCCACTGCCCCCTGCCAACTGCCTACCGCCCACCGATCGCTTCAAGGATTTGCTCAGGCAGTTTGTTAAGATCCGTTGGCTTATTGAGATAACTTAACGCTCCGAGTTTGTAAAATTCGATGATGCTTTCTTCGGAAAAAGAAGTGGAATACATAATGACAGGAATATGTTTGAGTTTCTCATCGCTTTTTAATCGCTTCAAACATTCGCGCCCATCCATGCGGGGCATATTTATATCAAGAAAAATATAATTTGGTAGTTGTATTGCTTTCCGCAATAGCTCAAACGCTTCATGAGCGCCATTTGCTTCCATACATTCTATAGAAGTAAGCATTTTCTTTAATGCAGATTTGAAGAAGAATCTATCGTCTGCATCATCGTCAATGATCATAAAGTTTTTGTGATCCATTGTTCTTAATTGATTTATTGGGGCTTTTTAAGGGGAAGTATAATGTGAAATAAGGCGCCTTCATTTTCTTTTGCGTTTGAAAAGATTTCTCCTTGATGGTTTTCTATAATTTTTTTGCAAATCGCTAAACCAATCCCTGTTCCGACGTAGGTTTCTTTGTCGTGCAGACGCTGAAAGATAGTGAAGATTTGTTTTGCGTATTGCTGTTCAAAGCCGATGCCGTTGTCCTTGAAAATTATTTCTACGTAGGGAACAGCAGGATTGAAGCTGGAATGGTTTTTAACTTCTTTTTCAGTGAGTATCCGCGAGGTAATGGTAATTATTGGTGCAACGTCTTTTTTAGAGAATTTAAGTGAATTGCTAATGAGGTTGTGAAAAAGCTGGCTCATTTGAAAGGGGATTGCATCAACCGTAGGGAGTTGCTCGATTTTTAACTCGGCCTTCTTTTCCTCTATGAGTAATTCAAAATCGCTTACAATATTATCTAGGGTAAGGTTGAGGCTGGTAGTTGAAAATAATTTTTCGTGTTGAAGTAGCTTTGAATAATTAAGCAGATCTCGAATAAGTGTAGTCATTCGGCTGGATGCAACCCCGATTTTGTTGAGATAGGATTTCACTTCAATGCTCAGGCCGTCTTTATATTTATCCTGCAAGAGATTAGAAAAGGTTAATATTTTCCGTATCGGCTCTTGCAGATCGTGACTGGCTATATGGGCAAACTGGTCTAATTGTAAGTTGCTTTGTTTTAGTTCCTCGTTTGATTTTTTGAGGGCGGCGGTTCGCTCTTTGACCTTTATTTCCAACTCTTCAGTAAAGCTTTTTTGCTCAGTAATATCAATAGTGATACCTGATAGCGTATGCGCTTCGCCAAATTTATCATACTGATACTGCCCGGTTGATTTCATCCATACCACAGCTCCATCATTTGCTCTTTTGATTCGATAATCAACTTCGTAAATGGCGTTATTAACCTTTGATTCTTCTATTCTTCTAAAAGCTAGTCTTTTATCTTCTGGCACAATTATTTTATGCCAGTCTTCGTAAGTCAAGTCTTCAAGATGCTTGTCATATCCCCATAACTTTTTATGAATGTTGGACCACTCTAACTTCGATGAGACAACATCTAAAGACCAAACTCCAACCTTGCCGGCATCCGTGGCAAGTTTTAGATGTCTTGCCAATTTTTTTTGTTCCTTCTCGCTTGCTTCAATTTGTTTGATTGCAGCTACTTTCTCGGTAATATCTTCAATGGCAAGTAATATTAATTGCTCTGCTGTTTTTTCGTTATTAATCTGTCTCGCATTCAATATTAAAGTGCGATGGCCAAGCGATGGGAATTTGAGATTAATTTCGAAGTCGTCGAGGCGTTCTTGTTTGGGAAGAACTCTTCCAAGCAATGAGCGCATGAGATGGTCGTCCCATTGATTATTTTGAATCTCGTAAAATAATTTTCCTTCAATGTCCTTTTCTTCTAAATTGAATTTTTTATAAAAGGATGCGTTGGCAGTTTTGATGTAGAGTCCTCTATCAAGTATGATAAGCGGCTCGCGAATGGTAGTGACGATGCCTTCGGCATAATAGCGGGCTGCATTGAGCTGTTCCTGCTTCTCTAGCAACTCACGGTTTACGATGATCAGTTCTTCGTTGGTTGATTGCAATTCCTCTTTGGAGGTTTCCAATTCTTCATTCAAGCTTTGCATCTCCTCATTACTGCTCTGCAATTCTTCATTCGCGCTTTGCAGTTCTTCATTAGAGGCTTCCATGTCTTCGGTGATGGAGCGCATATCTTCACGGTTGTACGCCAATTCTTTTTCTAATTGCTCGTTTCGCTTTTCTGCTTCGCCTGCTTTTCCTGATGAAGCTGATTTTCCGTCCATCGCTTTCGGGATTGTTATTTTCTCAAACCGAATTAAGTAATGTAGTTCGACGGTATCGGTAATCGGAATAATCTCCATCGCAACCAAGGTTTGTTTCCCTTGCCCTTCCTGATCGCCATTGGCGTCACTCATCGGAGTGTATATTTTTACAGGAATATTTTCAGTAGTGACTGCTATTCTGTCCTTGGAGGCTTTGTGAATGGCATTTCTCAATTCAAACGCTAAACCTTCGCGTGCCATTTGCAGAAGATTGTGAGTGGGCCTGCCCTGCGGTGCCTGGAGAAAAGGGGTGATATCGCCGTGAATATGTACGATGTCCATTTGATCATTCACCACAACACTTGCAGGTGATTTGGAAATCATTATCGCCTCTGCACTTTTTCGGAAATCGGTTTGCGTAGCTTCATATTTGGATAAGGTTTTAACTTTCCTTGTCGATCTTTCTCCTTTTACTTCGGTGGGAAAATGACTAAACCGGCCTTGAGTTCGCTTGCGCGAAAAAATTTTCTCGTTCATTGCTACCTGTGCAAACAAATCGGACGATGCACCTATTGATTCGGATTTGCCGAGGACAAGAAATCCATTTTCTTTCAGTGCGTAATGAAAAGTGGAGAAAGCTTTCTGCTGCAAAAAAGAATCCATATAGATCAGCACATTGCGGCAACTGATCAGATCCATTTTCGCAAATGGAGGGTCTTTTATAAAATTGTGAGGCGCTATCACGCACATATCACGAATGAGTTTGCTCACTTCATATCCGCCATTGCTTTTTGTAAAATAAATTTCGAGCTGGGATGCAGAAAGCATTTCCACCTCAGCTTTCGTGTAAAATCCCGAGCGTGCTTTCTTGATTGCTTTGTCAGAAATATCTGAAGCGAAGATTTGAACTTTTGGTCGGTCCTGATAGCTAATGGGTTTCGCCCCCAAAAATTCCTGAAGGCAGATGGCAATCGAATATATCTCTTCGCCTGTGGAGCAACCGGCAACCCAAATACGAATAGGTCCATCAGATTTTTTATTTTTTAGGATTGAAGGAAAGACTGTGTCAGTTAATGCCTGAAAAGTTTTCGGATCGCGGAAAAAGGAAGTTACTGGAATGAGCATATCCTGAAAAAGTGCATCCTGTTCGGTTTTGTCGCTCCTCAATAATTTTAAGTAGTCTGCAATGTTTTTCTTTTTGACAATGGCGATCCGCCTAGCGATGCGTCTGCGTAAAGTCAACTCCTTATAATAGGTAAAATCAACTCCGCTACGTTGGCGGAGCAGCGAAAGAATTTGTTTGAAAACAGCGTCATCTTCTTTTGTCGGTTGCCTTTCTTTTTTGTCGGTTTGACTTATTTTGTATGCGCTGTTTATATGCAAAAGCTGCTCGGGAATTTTTTCGGGAGCCAAAATGAAATCAACCACTCCTGCATTGATGGCACTTTCCGGCATATCCGCATACGCTGCCGATTCGATGTCCTGAGCAATGCTGATGCCTCCATATTCTTTGATGGCTTTCAAGCCCTTTGATCCATCTTTGCCTGTCCCCGATAAGATCACACCTACTGCAAACTCTTTATGCACTTCGGCAAGAGAGGTGAAGAAAATATCAATCGATAGATTTAGAATTTTTTTATCGCGCGGAGCGAGTTGTAGTACGCCATCAGTTGACGTTAAAATTTTGTTTTCAGGAATGATGTAGATATGGTCAGGTGCAAGGTGAATGTCCTCTGTGATTTCGTACACAGGAATATTGGTGACCCGTTGTAAAATCTCCGGTAACATACTTTCGTGTGTTGGGTCAAGGTGCTGGACTAAGACATAGGCCATTCCTGAACTTTCGGGTATCGCTTTGAGCAATTTCTTAAATGCATCAAGCCCTCCAGCACTCGCCCCAACACCTACGATGGGGAAGTTCTGCTCGGTGGCAGGTGGTTGTGCCTTTGTTTCTTTTTCTTTTGCCATTTCTGTAATCGATTCTTAATTTATTTTTTGCGAAGCATACAACAACTCCTTCATCTTGTCTACATGGTGCTGTATCACCTCAAACTTTTCGCGGTAGCTAGTTGCCATCTTCGAAAATCCTCTTTTAGTATTATCATCTTCCATTTTCTTGAGAAGAGTTCCCCGTTCCTCCATAATGCGCAGGGCCACCCACAAAGTTGACTCTAATATCTCACCCTGTTTCACCTCTAAATCCTTTTCGGAATAGGAATGACCGATGTGACACCGGTAACGGTTAATTATTCCTTTCTCCGACTCAATACCCCACAATCCACCTCCGCAGTCCGGGCAGGCATAAATGCTTTTCTCACCGATTTTTTTGACATTTTCGTAATCTACCACTACTCGTTCAGCAATTTCAGATTCAATAATAATATCTTCAGGGGCAGGAATTTCTTCCGGAGAAGATAGCGTAACTTGAAAAATCAGTTCTCCCATTTGGCTGAGCGAAATGCAGTGATCCACTTGCATATTATTGAGAACTGATAGCGGCATGTCAGGATATTCTGCTTCGTTGGGGTCTTGCACGATGCAGGTTCCGCCACTTCTTTTAATCGCTAGCATGCCTGTGGTGCCATCATCAAGTGAGCCAGTCAATACCACGCCAATAACTCGTGTGCTGAAAGCGGCGGCAGCTGACCGGAACAATACGTCAATCGAAGGCCGCCAGCGGTTTTCTTCAGGACCGTGACCAAGAATAATTTTATTTTTTTTGACTAGCAGATGCGCATTGGGTGCAGCAATGTAAATATGTCCCCTAAGTATCGCTGCATTTTCTTTCGCTAGTTCACATGGCAAAGAGGTATGCGGTTGGAGGCGATGAACCAAAAAATCACTGATACTCGTTCTTGACAAGTGCATCACGATGAAAACTGCCGCATCCATTTCATCTTGCAACTGCGAAACAAATTCAATGAGTGCATTCATTCCTCCTGCCGAAGTGCCCACTACTATGATAAATTTTGGCGTTTTCATTTTT
>JBBQDY010000211.1:0-5983 GCA_038320155.1 Cytophagales bacterium | reverse complement strand
GTTGGCCTACGAAATTGATAGCCGTCAGATTTTGATGAAGATCAACACCAAGCAAGGAATGCCAGTGCAGTGGAACATGATCAAGAGGGCAGAAGTCACTAAAGATTCTTATGTGCTTTATTTATCCAAAGCTCAATTTATTCACTTGCCTTTTAGAATTTTCAATTCCGAAAATGAGCGGAAATTCATGGAGACGATTTTGAAAAGAAAGGAATTCATAAAATAAATACGGGCATCCGCAATAATGCCAGTATCGTTATTTTCTTTGCTTATCGGGACAGAAGACAGAAGAGAGAAACGCATAATTATTACTTATGCGCCATTTAAATTCCTGGATCTTTTGCTACTAGCAAAGTAGCGGATAATCATAAAATAAAAAGAGGCTGCAATCCGAAAAGAATTGCAGCCTCTTTAATTACTTTGATAGCACAAGATTACATTGGAGGAAGAATCACGGTATCAATTACGTGTACAACTCCATTGTCCGCCATGATATCCGCAGTGGTTACTGTTGCATTATTAATCATTGCTTTACCGTCTTTCAAAGTTACTGTAACGTCGCTTCCCTCAACGGTTTTTGCTTTCTGACCATTCTTTAGATCTTTAGAAAGTACTTTACCTGGCACCACGTGATACGTGAGTATTGATACCAGTTTGGCCTTATTCTCTGGCTTTAACAGATTTTCCAGAGTTCCAGCTGGCAACTTGGCAAAAGCTTCATTGGTAGGTGCAAATACGGTGAAAGGTCCATCACCCTTCAACACATCAACCAAATCACCAGCTTTGACAGCTGAGACTAGTGTCGAAAGAAAATCTGTAGCAACTGCAAGCTCTACAATATCCGCATCAACTTCGTGAATTGAATTGGTCTTTGGAGCGAAAGATGATGCAATGAATACCAAAGCAATCATCATTAAACTTGTTAGCTTTTTCATGTTAGTTATGTATTTTGGTTAGTAAAAATAAACAAGCTGTTTTAACCATTTGTTTTTCAATCAATTCCTAAGCCCTACTAAAGTACCTATATATGTGTACAGCGGTCAATTATCCCGCTAAGCGGAAAAATACATTAGCTCAATGAAACCCGAATTCGGCGAGAAACTATAGTCATGCAAATCAAACTACTCAGTGTCGGCAAAACAGATCATCCAGCTATTCAACAACTTATCAAAGAATATGAAGGCCGCTTGGCCCATTATATCCGATTTGAATTTGAGGTAATTCCTGACTTGAAAAACACAAAATCCCTCTCAGAACTTATACAAAAAGAGAAAGAAGGAGATTTGATTTTAAAAAAAATTCAATCTTCTGACGAGTTGGTTCTTTTAGATGAACGCGGAAAGAGCTACGGGTCAATGGAGTTTTCTGAATTCATCCAGAAAAAAATGAATTCAGGCTTAAAGCAGCTAATTTTTGTCATTGGAGGGCCCTACGGCTTCTCAGAGGCAGTTTATCAACGGGCAAATGCTAAAATATCCATCTCAAAAATGACTTTTTCGCACCAGATGATTCGTCCATTTTTTATCGAACAACTTTACCGAGCATTTACAATTCTCCGAAATGAGCCTTACCATCACGAATAGCTAGGATTACTCGTAGGTTAATTTTTGGATAGATATTTGTTTCAATGTTATCAAATTGTTAAGTTTAAATTAATTACTTAACATTGGGTGATTTATCCATGAAAAAAACAGTTCTCATCGGCCTCTTTATCTTCGTGCAAAGCTTTATGGTTTTGGCACAGGGTGACCTTACGGTAAATGATGAGTTAAAATTTGAGTCACTTATTGAGAAAAATTATTGGGTAGAAGGCCAAAATTCCCCTTATAAATTATTTAGAGCGGTGGATGTCAATCCTGACATAAAAGATCAAAAATGGGAAGATCTTGTAATCGATTTAGATAAGAAATATGCTAAGAAAGGTATTAGTATATCCCTATTGCGATCAATTTTTGAAAAATCGCATAAAAAACTTTTTAAGAAATATGAGCAGCATTCTAGCTTCAATGTAATGCTTCAGGATGGAAAATTTGACTGCGTAAGCGGATCAGCTGCGTTAGGTTTATTGTTAGACCGATATTCATTTGATTATAAGATTGTAGAGACCGACTATCATGTTTTCATTGTGGTCGATTATGATGGGCAGGATATCATATTTGAAAGTACCCTACCTATAGGAGGTATGATCGGTTCTCCATCTGAAGTAGAAGCTTATTTGGCAGCCTATAAGCCTGCTAAGAATTCTCAGCTTTATCCAATCAATCAGCGACTGGGCGATCCAACTCAAGCACTAAATGACAACTCAATTTTTAGAAAAGTCTCACTTCATGAGTTAGCAGGCCTGCAATATTACAATGATGCAATCGCGCATTTCAATCAGCAAATGTTTACGGACGCCTCCAATCAATTGACCAAAGCCTTGGCACTTTATCCCTCTGATCGAATCAAGGACTTGAAGGATTTAGCGATTGAGCAAGCGTATAAAACTACTGGTAGAGATATTAAATAAGATTGGCTTCTAGTCTATTGACAAAGAAGCTTCTGGTTTAATCACCCAAAAAATCACTTACAATACGGAAAGATTAATTTAAAATAGAGCTCTCGCTCTGAATTAATGGTGATGTCCACCAGGTCCGTGGGCGTGTCCATGGGAAATTTCCTCTGGCTCGGCATCTCGAATCGATACAATTTTTCCCTCAAAAAACAAATCATATCCAGCCAGGGGTGGATTGAAGTCCATGTGTACTCCTAAATAATCGATCTTAATTATCTCCCCTTTGATTTGATTCCCTTTTTCGTCTTGCATAGGAATCACTTTCCCCACTCTTAGCATTTCTTGAGTTTTCTTTCCGTCTTGTTTAAAATTAGACTTAGGAATAATTGTCTTGCGCTCATCGAAATAATCTCCATAGGCATTATCGAAGTCTATAAAGACCGAAAAATCTTCACCAACAGCCTTACCCAAAAGTGATTGCTCAAACTTCGGGAAAACAGAATCTGATCCAACTAAAAAAAGGAAGGGCGCAGTTTCAGGAACATTTTCCCAAGGCTGCATTCCCGACTCACCATTATCGGCTTTCAGTTCATAGGAGATGCCTATAACCTTATCCTTTTCTACTAACATAGATTCTAAGTGATTTATTTGAATAAATAAGTAAGTCCAACTTGCCCCACAAAGTTCTTTCGATCATAGCCTGGAACAAAATATTGGTCAGGTTGATTTTCTAAAAACCACTTGTAGTTCAACGTATTCACATATTGAAAGCGAGCATTGACTAAGATATTTCCAAACTGCCAATCCCCAATTAATGAAGGAACTAGATCCACATATTTATTTCTAAAGTCTTTTGAGGCTTCATAGCGGTAATAATAAAAATCCAGATTATAAACGATTCGCTCCATCTGAAATCCTATGCGATTCATCTTATGCACCCAAGCAAATTCAACGAAAATCTGATTACTGGCTGGTCCATTCCCCACTCCAAGGACTTGGCCGTTATGCGTATATCCGTGTCGAACATGATCATGAATGTACCAAGTCTGTAATTCCCTGATATCATTCCGAATTGTCTGGCCCGTCTGGGTCATTTCAGAACTGATTTGGAAATAGTGTCCCTGCTTTTTAAGATCCATCATATGCGAGAACCCAAACGTAAACCCTCTCCCCGATTCAGGGGTAATCATAAAATCATTGAGGCGTCGATTATTTCCAAGAGTTCCATATTCCCCATAGAATTCGAATTGGCCTTCTGGGCTTAGCCATCTAAAAAATCCAGAACTGAACTGTTGCCGCTTGTCCCGAATTGGATCATATACATTTTCAGGCCCTTTACGCCCGTTAAAAATTGGCAAAATATCACCGATACTGGAAATATCATCCCGATAAAGCTGATTGGTAGAACCATATCCCAGAAATAGACCGGGAACCCATTTAGGTTTGTAGGTAAGTACTATCCCGGAGAGAAACCTATTTCCATTGGCTTCCTTTGGGATATAGACAGGATTTTGTTGAATGTTATAGTCGGGCCAAGGGGGCAAAAACTCAGTTGATTTCAGAAAGCCTCCAATCATTTGTCCTTCAAAAGACCCTATTTTTGTATCAACCGGCTTTCTGGTGTTAGCAGTGAAATGTAAAAATCCCGGTGCATTATTTCCCAGAAGTAATGAGTTTCTCCTTCCAGGACCCCACCAAAGGTTTTCAGTGGAAATCCCGATCGAGTATTCTTGGAAATTATATCGTAAACTGGATTGTCCTAAATAAAATTTATTATACGCTTTAGTTCCGAATCGCTCTGGCGTATCGATTCGATTCATGTACTCATAGTAAAAAAGGATCGTCGCCTGATGCTCAATAGGAAACCCTAAATAGTCCCTATTCTGGGCCATCAAAATCTCAGGCTGAAGCTGAAGACTAAACCCTTTGTATTCTGCATAAGCTCCCCCGCTAATGATATTTTGGTAGCCGCGATTAGGAATAAAAGCGCCATCATTAACCCCGAAAGCATAGTTAGAATTGTATTGCAGTCGATAAGTTGCTGGCAAAATCAACAATTTTCCTACCCCTTCAGGACCAAATCTTCGATGAAAAAGTGAAGTTTCGAAATCCACAATCGAACTATCCAAATCAAATCCATCCTTTACTCCAAAAGCTTCAGTTGGATACAAAGGTCGTATCATAAAAGATGACATAGAGTCAACTTTCCCGAGCAACTGCGCCCTTCTTAAGTAATCATCCAAAACAGGAGTACCTATTGATATGGTTTGGGCTAAAGTATTAGAGACTATTCCCAGAAAGAAAAGCGAGGCTAAAAACCCTTTTATAATCCTTGCGCCCATCATTAATTTAAAATTAGAGCTTCAACTGTGACACCCGCCAATGACCACGATTCGTCACAAACTGGATCTGGAGAGTTAGCCGAAACCAAATCACTATTCATATATATTCTGACTTTCCGATTACTATGTTCAACTATTTTGGAAATGCTGTAGCGTGTGGTATAATTAGGAAAAGCTCCAAAAAGACATAATCCAGGCTGGTTGATTCTTATGGACCCACTTTTAGGAGTGTTTTGTCTAAAATATGTATTGGGATAGGATTGATAAAGGCAATACGTGGAGACGCAGGGTGAATTGGAAAAGGTGGTTCTGAAAATTTCCTTATTATCCATTCCGAAAAACCAGAAATCTGGGCCACCAAGACTGTCATTTGGGTTACCGTCCCAGCTATCATGAATCAAGATATCGAGTGTGATTTTTAAAAGGTTGTGCGGCGGCAGTTCGTCCAAAGTGACTGCCACTTCCTCATTGTGGTAGAACCCAGCGACTGTGTCTTTCTCAAAAACGAATAATTTTCCATTTTCAAAGCCTTTCAAATCTAAATTTGAGAAATTATTTGAATAGACTACGTCACTTGACTCCAGGGTATCCGAGCAAGATCCTAAAACTAACAAAAGGCAGAGCAGACAGAGAAATAAACTGGACCTCGACCGACATTTAAAATTCATTAAGCATCAAAATTTGAAAACAAAGAAACGAAAAACCATCCAAAGCATGATGTATCAAGACATCTTAATTGGCAAACAGAGCCAGTAATTATTCTTATTTTTACCATATAACTATTAAAAACATGCCAAATTTTACCATTGTTGCCGGTGCCCGACCGAATTTCATGAAAATCGCACCAATCATTCATGCGATTCAAAAGAAACAAAAAGAAGGGGAAAATCTCCAGTTTAGATTGGTTCATACCGGTCAGCATTACGATAAAAAGATGTCTGGGGACTTTTTTGAGCAGCTCAATATACCCGAACCAAATGCAAATCTTGGCGGCGGAGGCGGAACCCAGGCTGAGCAAACTGCAGCTATCATGGTTGCTTTTGAGAAAGAACTTCTTGAAAATCGCCCAGATATTGTTCTGGTTGTAGGAGATGTCACCAGTACGCTGGCCTGTTCTATCGCTGCTAAAAAACTTCAAATCGACGTA
>JBBQDY010000210.1:0-6020 GCA_038320155.1 Cytophagales bacterium | reverse complement strand
CTAAGTAAGGTAAACTAGGTCGGGACAAACCATCGACCCGTTCTCCAATTGGTTCTTCTGAAATCGCCAATTCGTAGTTTTTATCCAAGAAAAGCTCAAATGCATCCCAAGTCACCTCATGAGTTCCCATCCAGAATGCATCTAACGTGACGGTATGGGCCGGTTTTTCATCGGGAAAAGCAGACTTATCGCTACCCATCTCAAAACTTCCAGCCGGAATAGGGGTCATGTCAAAAGTGACCTGAGTGCCGGGAATTTTCTGGGTATAGGATTCAAAATGAGCATATTGAAAATTGCCAAATGCCCACAAGGAAATCATCAAAGCAGTGAAAAGTAAATACAGAAGCGGTCTTTTGAAGGCAGGCATGGGTTCAGTGAGATTCTAGCTAAGACTAGGCAATTTTTAAGAGAAAACGTGCGAAGGATTTATAATCGGTTGACTACGGCTTTTTTTGGTATTCGGAGTGCCCACATCCCTCTCAAATCTCCCACTTCATGCCCTTTAGCCAAGTCTTTCGGATAGAGTGAATTGATTTTCTCAAGCGTTTTTTGGTCAAGCTCAGAAGCTGGATCTCCATGACAATTCAAGCAAAATTCATTCGAGATCAAAATTGCTTTGGTGTAGAGATAGGCATTCCCATTGTCGATTTTTTGGAGATTTGGCTCACTTTTAATCCCATTTTCCATATTGTATTCATAAGCCTCCAAAAGCGGAATTTCATCTTCATTTGGCTTATCTGCTGGATTCCGATACCGATTGGATACCCGCCGAATGCTGATCCCATACTTTTCAGCAACCTCCTTTAAAATAGGGGTCGCATTTACATTGCAATATTCCACAGCTCCATCAGCTCCTTTTTCTGCTACAGCTTTTTTGAGATTTGATATCAACTGGTTTTGCGCTTCTGTACTGATCGAGTCACCCCAAACCATTGCTTCCTCAATAATCTCAAAATCTGAAAGCTTTTTCACCTCCATCTTCTCATTGACTGCATCAAAAACCTCCTTAGATACCCTTTCTTGCGGTCCGCATGAGGCAACGACCAGGATCAGAACGCAGAGGATAATGTTATTTTTCATGGTTAGTTAAAAACTTTATTCTTATTAAAGCTACAAATCATCGCCCACATAAGGAATCAGAATCCTAACATTCCTGAAATTATCGACTAAATTATCTCTTTGACAAGGAGCAAAATCACGTATTTTTGTTTCAATCCTTGAATTGAGCGAATGCGGAAATTTCTACTTCTTACTTTTTTTGGTTATTCTCTTTGCCTAGCAGGCTATGCTCAGACCTGGACTAGAATGCAAAGCTGGGGTTTGGACTTCGAATCCATCGACTGGGTCAATGAAAATCTAGGATTTATTGTAGGGGAGCAGATCATACTCCGCAGCACAAATGGAGGAACTTCTTGGGAGGAAATACCCGTTACGTTCGAAGGCAAGCTAAAGGATGTGGATTTCCTAGATGCAACCACCGGAGTAGCTGTCGGCGAAAAAGGCATGATCTATTTCAGTAGAAATGGAGGTACCTCTTGGACCAAAGCGGTTTCGAATACTTCAGTAGCGCTAAACAGTGTGTCCTTTTTCTCTGAAAGCAGCCTTTTAGCAGTGGGTAGTTCAGGTACAATTCTGAGTTCCTTGAATGGCGGCGAAACCTGGTCCACGCTTAATTCAGGCACCACAGAATCTTTAAATGATCTCTATTTCACCTCGCAAGATTCTGCATTTATCGCTGGGGATCAGGGAAGAATTCTTAGAACTAGCAATGGCGGCAGTTCTTGGGTTACACTCAATTCAAGTCAAACCGTAAATTTAAATGGAATTGCTTTTTCAAATTCCAAAATCGGTTATGCAGCCGGTGAACAAGGGGCAGTTCTCAAAACCGTTGATGGCGGAGTGAATTGGGCGAAATTGAATTCGACAGTAAGCACTACACTAAACAAAGTCGCGATTTCAACTTTGGATTCAAGGATCATCAACATCGTGGGAGAATCCGCTACAGCCATTCGATCGATTAATTCTGGTACGAGCTTTTCAAAAATTAATTTGGGCACGACCACTCCTGGAGCACTCACAAATTTAGCTTTCAAGCCAACTACCGCTCAGGTTTTTGCAGTTGGTCCTACCGGAAATTTAATCAGTTCGACTAATTCAGGTTCAAGTTATTCGCAACGCCTTTTGGGAATTCGAAATGATCTCAGTGGGACAGATTTTAAAACAGATCGATTTGGATTTATTTCTGGGGAGCGAGGCGAACTTTTTGTCACCGGTAACGCGGCTGTTACCTTAATTCGTCGACCGATTCCAGAGCCAATTAAAATTACCAGCATTGACTTTTGGAATACGGGATTTGGCTACGTTTCCGGGGAATCAGGTAAGATCTATCGTACCGGAAATACCGGAACAAGCTGGGTTTCAGTCCCTGCCCAAACCTCCCAGACCATCAATGGCTTCTACCTTTTTGCACCATCTGTGGCTTATATCGCAGGAAATAACGGTTACATCGCCCGATCCTTTGACTCGGGGATGACATGGGACAGTAATATTCAAACCAATACCACCCAAAATCTAAGAGATGTCACATTCTTCGATTTTCAGGTAGGGTTTGCAATGGGAGACAATGGTCAAATCAGCTGGTCCAACGGGGGAAATGTCTGGGAAAATCTCCCAAAACTCACTACTGAAAATCTTAACGCCTTGGCGAAAGTGGATTCCTCGACAGCTATTATTGTAGGAAATAAAGGCGTGATCCTGAAATCTGAAGACAAAGCCAGAACTTGGCGAAAGATCGCAACCACTGCAACCGAGAATTTGAATTCGGTGGATTTTTGGGATGCTTCGATAGGCTTCATCGTCGGAGACAGAGGAAAAACTTTAGTCACCAATGATGGTGGAGAAACCTGGGGAGAAGTGCCGAGTGGGACAGTTCGGAATCTTAACAGCGTCAGTGCAGGATTACCAACGATCGCTTATGCGGTAGGAGATGATGGAACGATCCTGAATTATGTATGTGTCCCGCCCAGTGATCTCAGTGAAATCTCCGGCCCTCAAACCAGTTGCCTTGCTATACAGAAATACAGTATTCAAGATAATCCAGCACCAGGCTCTTCAATTGTTTGGCGAGTGGATGGGGGACAAATTCAAGCTGGGCAAGGCACTACAGAAATTGAAGTCTTATGGACTGGCACTGGAAATAACGGCGTATTTGTAAGTCGCAAAAATTTCTGTGGAAATGGCGAGACTTCATTCATTTCAGTAGCAGTAAATCAAATTCCTCCTACAACTCAAATCTCGGGAGAAGGAAAAGCATGTGTCGGCTCTACTTATTCTTATTCGCTCCCAGAGATTGCTTCGTTTACCTATACTTGGTCAATTGTGGGAGGAGAGATCCTCTCAGGTCAGGGGAAATCAAAAGTAGAAGTAAAATGGACCGGCACCGGTGTTCAGCAACTTGGGGTGATTCAGGAAAATGCCTGTGGTAAATCTGACTCAATAGTCAAACTAATCAATATCACCTCCGCACCTGTACAACCGGGAACAATTCAAGGAAATACGATTGTCGGCTTGGGTCCTCAAACTTATGAAATTCCCAATCAGCCAGAAGTAAACTTCCGATGGGAAATATCAGGAGGCGGAATAATCCAGCAGGGCCAAGGTTCGAATCGTATTGTTGTGAATTGGCTCAGTGAAGGGATCCAAACCCTCAAAGTCACTCCTCAGAATGAATGTAATGACGGTCCCGCTCAGACACTGGCTGTGAATGTTAATATAATTACCAGCCTTCCTGAGCCATTGGAAACAGGAATTAAGATTTATCCCAATCCATCATCTGGACGAGTCTATTTAGAACTAAAAGACGCTACGATCTGGGAGTCTGTCCAATTCGTCAACTCCTTGGGACAAGTAATCAAACGTGTCGAATTGGGAGGAATTCAAGAAATAATTGAGTTTGAAAACCTAGAAAAAGGGTTTTTCATTATCCAGCTTCAAAACAAAAATGAGCTGCGACAATATAAAATAATCGTGAATCGATAGAAAGTAGCGAGGATTTACTTTTCCCCTCGGATCATCACATACTGGAAAACATCTCCAATGACCCCGTTTTTTATAAATGCCTTTTTCAAAATAGCTTCAGGGATAAACCCAGCTTTTTCCAATACACTCATCGATTGACCATTGAAATCATAGACCTGCGAAAATAAACGCTGGACATCGAATTTTTGAAAAATATAATTGGAATAAAGCTTCACCGCTTCGGTAGCAATACCTTTTCCCCAGAATGGTTCACCCACCCAAAATCCCATCTCCATATTGGTTCGGAGCTCATCTTTGCCACGATCCGCCCCGATGGAGCCAGCTAATTTTCCGCCGATTTCTATCGCAAAATTTTGCGGTGGATTGAATTTCTGATTGTGTTCGATCCAATGCCGTGCATCATGAATAGTATATGGCTGAGGGTAGCTATCTCGAAGATTCATCGCGATTTTGGGATTATTTGCCAGAGGATAGAGCTGGTGAAAATGAGCTTCGGTCCAGCTCACCAAATTTATTTCTCGGTCTCCTGTGATAATCATAAACGTATGATGTTAGTGGTTCAAGATGATGGGTTAAATTAATAGAATATAGCAATCTGCGGAATTATACGCAAATTTTAGTCCTAATTTTCGATTCCGCTGGTTTGCATTTTATCCAAGTTCTCTGCAAAACGCAAAGCAGAGATGAATTCACCGATTTGACCATCCACAACCTCAGGAAGGTTGTAGACAGTTTTATTGATTCTATGGTCGGTAACTCGGGATTGTGGATAATTGTAGGTTCGGATTTTATCCGAACGATCTCCACTTCCCACCATGGATTTTCGCTGTGCGCCTACCGCATCATTATGCTTGGCAAGCTCGATTTCGTAGATTCTGGATCTCAGTACTTTGAGTGCCTTTTCGAAGTTTTTGATCTGAGATTTTTCATCTTGGCAGGTCACCACAAGACCCGAAGGATTGTGGGTCAATCGAACGGCTGAATAGGTCGTGTTTACTGACTGACCACCCGGTCCAGAGGAGCAATAGGTGTCTTTTCGTACGTCATTCATATCAATGTTGACCTCCACTTCGTCCATTTCTGGAAGTACAGCCACAGAGGCTGCAGAGGTATGTACTCTCCCTTGAGATTCTGTAGCCGGTACGCGCTGAACCCGATGGACACCTGATTCATATTTCATCATTCCGTAGACATCTGCACCGGATACGGTGGAAATAATTTCCTTGTAACCACCAGCTGTGCCAAAAGTCAAATCGAGCACAGTCAATTTCCAGCCTTGCACTTCGCAAAAGCGTTGATACATTCGAAATAAATCCCCTGCAAAAATCGAAGCCTCATCGCCTCCTGCACCTCCACGAATTTCTAGAATGCAATCTTTGGAGTCATTTGGATCCTTAGGAATCAATAGCTGCTTGAGCTCCTCCTCCAATTCAATCTTTCGTGGTCTGAGTTCGTCTAAATCAGCTTTTGCCATTTCCCGAAATTCAGCATCCTTTTCAGTATCTAATATTTCTTTTGAATTGGCCAGATTCTGAATCACTAAATCATACTCATCATAGATTTTGACGATCTTTTCGAGGTCTTTATATTCTTTGTTCAGTTTGGCATACTTGCTCATATCAGCCATTGACTCCGGCATTACGATCAATTGACCTACTTCCTCAAATCGCTCTTTAATAGTTTGTAATTTATCCAGCATAGTTTTCTCTTCGCATTACAAAAATAGGAATTTTTATTTGTGCCATTTCTAAACCGCCATATGATTACTGCGAACCATAAACAGATTAAAAAACTCCCTTTTGAAAAAATCGTCCCTTTTCGTTTTACTTTTTGTGGGTTTTTCCAAGCATTTCAATACGAGGATGAAAGAACTGACCGTGATTGTATCGATTCCTATCTAATCGATAAGGAAGGAATTTGTCAGGATATTCTGATGCCAGTTTGTGGTTGCGATTTAAAAACCTCTGGCAATGCCAATGAAT
>JBBQDY010000209.1:0-6052 GCA_038320155.1 Cytophagales bacterium | reverse complement strand
TGAGATTCAAACAGCTTATCATTCCCTATTGTTGTAAAAAAATCTTTAAGATAGGATTTGGCAAGTTTGACATCCCGTTCTTCCATGAAAAGTTGATTATCCACCAAAGCCATCAGACTATTTTCCTTTTTTAGAAACTCCTGCCTAATCGCTTGCATAATGGATTCATCCCTACAAAACCCCCGATAGAGTCGATCCGTGATCTTCTCTAAATCGACGAGGTTACTCACTTGGGCATAAGGAGGACTAACCAATCCTGTCATATCGAAATCGTAGGCCAGTGGGATAAATTCGGTATCCGAAAGCTTCATGATTTTTTGATTATGGTAAAACATACTCGACCAATCTGTATTCCCGATCATGTACTGAAAAAGGTCGTGTCGCACTGTAGCAGAATCCATTAGAAAAGTGGGACCTAGCTTTTTTTCATCAAAAATCTCTCCTCCAAAGCGATCAGCTACCAAATCATCATCTTCAATCAAAAATCCAAGCAAATCAGTGACCGCACCCTTCTTATCATCCTCATCGAAGAAAGAGATCTTTACCAACCTTGTTGGGAAAAAGTAGGGAGTCACTCCCTCATACATTTTATAGGCAAGATATTCTTTGGCGATATAGCTTGGTGCATTTTTAGAATTATTGCACGGCATGACCAGCTTTAGACTTTTGTGTCCCTCAAATGGCGTTTCATTCGACTTTTTCTTTTTGAATTTAATTCGGATCGGAGGATAAGAACAGTTAGTTCTTCGGAAATTACCCCGAGCCCTGAGGTCAATATCCAAGCTATCCCAACCTCCTTCGGTGTTTTTGTAAAGTAAAAAAGAGTCCATGTAAGTAGAATCATTGGTCTCATCTTTCACTTGCTTAGACGAAAAGCGCATCTGAAGTTCTAATGGCTCTTCAGTAGAAAACAGCTCAGGAAAGGTCTGAGCATTCAATTGGAAAATCGCCCCGAAGGCGATTAGAAAAGTTGTAAAAAATAGGTTGACCTTTTTCATATTTCTTGGGTTAAAAATTTAAGTTATTCTTTCTATTATTTTTAATGGTGCTTCTTCTAAAATATGTGTATCCGCTTTTCTGCCAGTAAGGGACTTACGAAAATTAGAATTTATGCAAAACTCTCACTTAACGCCACATCGGTCATCAGGCATCGGCCTTCGGTACTTATGTTCCAAATCATAGTTTTATAGTCTGATGTCATCTGTTTCGTCTTTATCAAATGAGCTGTCCCTCAAAATTTAAGGGGAATTAGGTTAAAATTTTATTCCCTATCGACTAAACAAATTTTGAATCTTTAAAAACTCAAACACCACTAAAGAAATATACCGATAATCTTCAAACCTGAATTCAAAAAAAGAGTGAAGGTCAATCCTTTTATTGAAGCTATCAATCCTGAGTGATTAGAATGCCTTTAAACTCCACTTCTGCCCCTTCAGCCTGTAAGGCAATTTGACCTTTTGAGGCAGTCGCCCCAAATCCGGAATTGACTAAAACTCCATTAAGCCAAACGGTAACTCGGTCTTGCTTGCATTCAACCTTCAGATGATTCCACTCTCCCAGAGCCTTTTCCGTTCCATCTGTCAAATTGATTATTCTCCGTTCTTTCCCTTCAGTCACGCCCCAGTTTTCCTTTGGACCACGACGAGCTTCCATATTTTCAGCTTGAATATTTTCCTGAATACACCAAAAATCCCCCGCATTCTCATGCATCAATTGCACCTCAATTGATTTTGGAAACATCCCATATAAAGCCCTAGGAGTCGAAGCATGGACCAATACACCACAATTGCCAGGTTGGCCAGCGAATCGATAGTTTAGTTCGAGTGTATAATTTTCATAAATCGCGTCTGTTATCAAATGCCCTTGAGGAGTACCCAAACTCACCAAAAGTCCATTTCGAACTATGAAAGGTATCCGCAGCGAACTGTCCTTTTGGAGATCAGGCACGTCGATATGCCAGCCTGAGAGGTCTTTTCCATTGAAAAGTGAAAGCTCCTTTTCCTGTGAAAATGAAAGTTGAAATGAGAGAAAAAAAAGGAAAAATGAGAAGGTCAATTTCATAAGATATGCAGCAGAATTTTAAATCAAATCAACGAGGCCTTGCTTCCCAAATTCGCATAAACAGCATATGTGCCATTCGGCGAGCATGTGATTTGGCATAGTCCGCTATTTCTCCTTCAAAATACCGATCTATTGTCATAAACCAAAGCTCCAACCAATTTCCAAAATGAGCTTGCTCAATCAAGTGATCCATTTTCTTATCGACATCCTGATGAACCTTTGTCGGATTGAATTGACCTTTCCCAGGTCCGCTTTGGAGCAAAATCATTTCCCAAAAATCTGACAAATGGATCAAATGATGCTCCCAATCCTGAACAACAGAATTGAAAATCGGTCCGAGTGTCTCATGAACCCGAATTTCATCATAAAACCTTCGTACTAAAAAATCTACTTCCTTACGGCTTTTGATGTCAATTCTATCCATGATTAATCTTTCAAAATTGGGACCAAAACAGCCAGATCTCCTTGAACTTCAGCTGGAACAGGAAGGCCTAAAATCTTACAAATCAGAGGATAGATATGAATATTATCAAATGAGTTGATTGTCATGTCTGATTTTATCTGAGGTCCATTTGCATAAAATATCCCGTGCATTTCCGGATATTCCGGACTGAATCCATGCTCCCCTCTAAAATCTGTATCATCAATCTGCATTCTCCTTGCCAACACCTCCAAGGAAGCTTCTGTCTCCACTAGATAGCTCCCCAAATCCGCTAAAATCAACAGATCCCCAATTCGATCTCCGTACAGGCTCAAATCCTTGTAATACTCCAGCTCTTTTGGGTCGACTACTTTGAAGGCGCCTTTTTTCTGAGAAAGTTCGGTCAGGATTTTTGCTTTTTGACTTGGGTCTTCGAGATATAAATGTGCCAGCGCTCCGCTGTTCACCACGCGTGCAGGAATTCCATTGAGGAGTTTATCCAAAGGAATTCGATTAGCCAGGTTTACATCCTGCATCCCATGGTCGGAAACGATGATAATATTCACGTCTATGGCTAAGCTTTTCACACCTTCAAACAATGCCCCTAGTTCTCGATCGAGTTGCGTTAACCGCTCGGAGATCTGCAAATCATTGCTTGGTCCATATCTGTGACCGATATCATCCATATCCGAAAAGTACATGGTAATCATTCTGGGACGAAGCGAATCAGGCAGTTGAAGCCATTCAAAAACTTTCGTCACGCGAGTCAAATTATTTACCCGTCCATCATAGTCGTAATAATAACTAGGTCGAACGCCTTGAATAGCAGCTTCGGATCCTACAAAGAAATAACTCGCCGCTTGCATACCATTTTGCTCCGCTAGTACCCAAAGTGGTGTTCCACCATACCAGGATCCATCTGTCACGAGCTCCCGCTTGTTGATTTTATACTCAAGGTTTTTATCCGGTGCAAAAAAAGAATTATCCACTATTCCATGCTTCTCCGGACGCATTCCAGTAGCGATGGAGTAATGATTCGGGAAGGTTTTAGATGGAAATGAAGGAATCAGAGAGTTTGCAGCGACTCCGCCAGCGATGAATTCTTGAAGATTTTCAGGCTGAAATCGCTCAACATAGTCGTATCGGAATCCATCTAAAGAAATCAAAATCACATGAGGATCAGGCTTTTCCTGACCAAGTGCTGGAATTATGATAACGGAAAGACAAAAGCTCAACATGCTCAAACATTGTTTCATCGAATTTTTCTTTGGGTTATTGTCAAAGTTCCTCCTTTCTGGTCAAAACACAAACTAAGGGGCAAGCATGGAATTAATCTTTTGAGATTTTCAAAATCTGTCAGTTAATTTTTACTCAACATTCCCCAAAACAAGCAAAATCTTCCTGATGAAAAAATCAAAAAATGCCTTATCTGGGCAAATTTGGATACGGTACAGGAATTGGTAAGAGTTTGGCAAACCTAATAAAAAATAAAAATGACTAACAAATTAGTAATTGGAGTTATGATCACAGCCTTATCATTGGGATCAATGAGTTGTGGGACAAGCAATGCCGTGAAAGGTGGAGCAATCGGTGGTGCCGCTGGAGGAGTTTTAGGTGGCGTAATGGCCGGCGGAGAAAATACCGCGCTAGGAGTAATTCTAGGATCTGCTATAGGTGGTTCAGCAGGTGCTGTTATCGGAAAACAAATGGACAAGCAGGCTGAAGAATTGGAAAGAGAGTTGGAAAACGCTGAAGTTGAACGCGTTGGAGAAGGTATTAAGATCACTTTTGATTCAGGTTTAATGTTCCCAACCAATCAATCCAAGCTTACTGCTGAATCGAAAACTAATCTTATAGAATTAGCTGAAACTTTAAAGACGTATCCAGATACCAACATTCTGATAGAAGGTCACACTGACAACACAGGCAGTGAAAAATATAATATGAAATTATCCAAGGAAAGAGCTGCTTCGGTTAAAGATCATCTTGTATCACTCGGAGTTGATGGAAGTAGGTTGGAATTAGTCGCTTCAGGTGAGGATAAGCCAGTTGCTACTAACGATACCGAGCAAGGGAAACAAAAAAACCGAAGAGTAGAAGTAGCGATCACTGCCAACGAGAAAATGCAAAAAGACGCTGAAAAAGGGGAAATAGATAAAATGTAATTTTTATTACACAACTTTTTCAAAGATAAAAGGGCGCCCGATTAGGGCGCCTTTCTTTTTGCATGCACGGCATAAATATCCTTAAATTCAGGGCATGATCAATTCTTTGAAGTCTCTAAAATTACTTACCCTATTCTGCTTTGTAAGCTTCATTTTTTCCAGTGCAGGATGCGCTGTAAATCCAATCCCAGAAGATTCATTACGCGTCAAACTTTCTGACGAACAACTCTTAGATTCAGTTCAATATTACACTTTTCAATATTTTTGGGATGGCGCAGAACCCAATTCGGGGATGGCACCTGAGCGAATTCATCTGGATGGGAATTATCCAGATAATGATCAATCTATAGTTACCACCGGAGGTACCGGAATGGGGCTAATCGGGATTCTGGGAGGTATAGAGCGAGGCTGGATCAGTCGAAATCAAGCCAGACTCCGATTCGAGAAGATGATTGGTTTCTTAGAAAAAGCCGATCGATGGCATGGCATCTGGCCCCATTGGTTGGATGGAAAAACTGGAAAAGTAAAACCCTTCGGCCAAAAAGACAATGGTGCTGACTTAGTAGAATCTGCCTTTTTGATTCAAGGCCTATTGGCTGTTCGAGAATATTACAAAAGTGGAACAGTTGAAGAAAAGGAACTTGCCAATCGAATCGATGTGCTTTGGCGAGAAATGGACTGGAACTTTCATACCCGGGATGGCCAAAAAGTACTCTACTGGCATTGGTCGCCAAATTTTGGATGGGATATGAATTTTGCTTTGGAAGGTTATAACGAAACCTTAATCACCTATATTTTGGCAGCATCCTCTCCTACCCATCCAATTTCTCCTGAAGTCTACCACGAAGGGTGGGCTAGAAATGGCGGTATAAAAGCTACCAGCATAGCTCCATTTGGATTTCCGCTCCAGCTCAAACACAACGGGGCGGAGGAATATGGCGGACCTCTTTTTTGGGCGCATTACTCCTACCTGAGTTTAAATCCCAAAGGGCTCAAAGATCGCTACGCCGATTATTGGGAAGAAAATAAAAATCAGACTCTAATCAATCGAGCTTGGTGTATCAACAATTCGGGGAATTTCAAGGGTTATGGAGAAGACCTTTGGGGGCTTACTGCTTCCTATTCGATTAATTTCTACAATGCGCATCGTCCAGGAAATGACACTGGAGTAATCTCGCCTACCGCTGCAGTTTCTTCTATTGTATATACTCCCGAGGAGAGCTTGAAAGTAATCCGAAACCTCTATGAGAACTACGGAGATAAAGTTTTTGGTAAATATGGATTCTTCGATGCAATGAGTCCGCAGCATGATTTCTTTCCTCAGAGATACCTGGCAATCGATCAAGGCCCCATGGTGACAATGATCGAAAATTACCGAACTGGTCTAGGCTGGAAGCTATTTATG
>JBBQDY010000208.1:0-6094 GCA_038320155.1 Cytophagales bacterium | reverse complement strand
GCCTGGCTGGGATGGACTGGAAACAGCACTGAAAATACGGGAAGTGGACACCAAGGCGGAAATAATTATCATCACCGCATTCAGCGACCGGTCAATTGACGAAATAATAGAAAAAATAGGGCAAAATGTGGGTTATCATTGCAAGCCTTATGCCACCGAAGAGATCTTACAGTTAGCCACCAAAGCAGTAAACGACTATAATAAGCTTAGGAATCTGGAAAGGCTAATCGCCATTATCTCAAATATTAATGTCTCCAAATCTCACCTGGATTCATTGCTTCAAAATATTCTGGACCAATTAGCCATGTATATCGGTAGCGACATGGCTGTTTTGGGCAAATTGGTAAAACTTGATACTTATCAGCAGCTGCTACTCATTGGTTCTGTTGAAAATCAGATCAACGTGAGCCGGTTATCTGCAATAATAGCCTCATCCAATATTGAGGAGGAAGATGTGATACAGGTAGATGAACTCGTGTTTGTGAAGATTGATGACTATTACATCTTTGCTGCGCTTAAAAAAGAGCAGCATCTTAAAACAGAAAAGCTTTATTTACTGAAGCTTTTTGTACAGAGTGCAGGCAAGGCCGTAAAGAATGCGCTTATGCGCGAAGCTATGGCGCGGGAAGAAAAATTATCTGCAGTTGGCAAGGCATTAGGCATGCTGATACACGACTTACGGACGCCCATTAAAAGCTTACCTATATTAACTTCGGCGATGCGGGAAGACGGTGCTTCCAGTGAATGGCTGGATATGATCGATATGTGTGGTGAACAAGCTTCCGAAATTTTTGATGATTTTCTAGATTTCATCCGAGAAACGCCGCTTACTATGCAACGTGTTCCTGTCACAGAATTGATTAAAGATGCTATAGAATTGGCTAACAACCGGTCCGAAATAAAAGACATAACCCTTGCTGAATCCATCGAGCCCGGTTTGTTCCTTTTTGGCGACAAAAGTAAACTTAAACGGGTTGTTATGAACCTGGTAAGTAATGCGGTGGACGTTCTTAAAGATCGGCGCATAAACCAGCCAACTATTGATATTGTGGCTAAAAAGATCAAAGATGAGGTGGTTATCAAAATCAGCGATAATGGCCCGGGTATTCCAGCGTCAATCATCGGGAACTTATTCGATGCCTTTGTTACTTCCGGAAAAAGCAATGGTACCGGCTTGGGGCTTACTATTGTAAAACAATACGTGGAGGCGCACGGTGGCACCATTACGATCGCTAATAATCCTGGTGCTGAATTTACCATTACTTTACCGGCTGCACCCCATGAAGTGGAGTAGACAGCATATTAAACGAATACTCTTTGATTTTTCATTAAAAGTAAGGGACTTGCCTTTTTATGGAGACGGATCCTTTTATGAAAAGCACTACTTGGATTGGAAAGATGATGTCGGCTTGGATTCGATGGAATTAATGACTCTTGCTGCCCATGCAAATTCTTTCTTTACTATTTTCGAAACAGCCAATCCACCCTATCTTTTATCGTCTACCAAGGTCGAGGTATGGATTGATCTAATCTATGAAGCGAAGCGATTGTCGAACGAATACCTTTCTTTTAGTTCATCCGGAACCGGAGGCCAGGCAAAAACGATCAGGCATTCGGTTGCTTTTTTACAACGAGAAATTGATTTTTTGGCTGGTATATTCAAAACCTGCAGTTACATCGTTCCCTACGTGCCCTCTTACACCATTTATGGATTTCTTTTGACCGTTGGTTTGCCGGAAAAGTTGTCCGTTCCGGTACTGCATCCTTCCGATATGGTCTGGAAAAACCTGTCGGGCCAGCCATTGATAGTCTCCACTCCTTTCCACTGGCAGCTTCTACTTTCCTCATTCCCACATCACGTCCTAAATTGTCTGGGCGTTTCTGCTACAGCTCCTTTATATGACAGTCTTTACAAGAGTATCGAACTGAAAGGGATCAAACTTACTGAACTATACGGATCAACCGAAACAGCCGGTATTGGCTACAGGGAGAGTTCCCAAGAGCCATTTAGGTTAATTCCTTATTGGCAACTAAAAAATAATGAAGAGGTTTGGGATCAGCAAAACAACAAAGCATATCCACTGATGGATTATGTTGAGAAAGCAGGTGACAATCAGTTCGTATTGTTAGGAAGGAAAGATAATCAGATCAACATAGCCGGTAAGCTGGTTGACTTGAATGAAGTTAACAATTTGATAAAAACCTTGCCCAATGTTAAAGAGTGCCGTCTAAGCACAAAGTCTATTGACGGAAATTTACTTTTCCAGGCAGAACTTGTGTTGAATGATGATTCTGATGAGCAGCGGCAACTTATCAAAACCATGATCAGAAATTTATTGCCGGCTCATCAAAAGCCCGCAAATATCTATTTTGGACATTAGCTGCAAGTTTTATTTCGCTGACCATTGGCCATATCTGGCGAAAAATTCAACACCCAATCCATACACTTTTTAGCAACATCAATTAACTACCGCATGTTATTTCTCATATCGGAGAATAAACCACGGCCTCAAGATCAAAAAATATCACGCTCAGTTGGGAAGCGGTAATCCCACCTTTTGGAACTCATAAATTAAGCAATGCTTGGCAACTCCATGATTTCCATTTGCTAAAAGTAGCCCGGCCTTCAAAAAGTTGCTCATTCTCTGGGAAATAATTGGATTGTAGAAGGGAACCATCAAGCACTTCGCGCAAGTAAGAGTCTTGCATCTGAGATACTTTCAAATACTGGAACAATTTTTAGTATTTTAAATGGGTAGTCTCAACTCGTCAATTAAAAAATAATAGTATGAACTGGATATATTCTCCCGAAGACCCACTGTTACAGACCCTGATTGGATGTGTGATTGTATTTTTTGTCATCATCGTATTGACCCGATTAATTGGACTACGGTCTTTTGCCAAATTCTCTGCTTATGATTTTGCTTTTACCGTTGCAATCGGAAGTATCATTTCGTCAACACTCACCTCATCTACCTCTCTGGCTCATGGATCTGTCGCCATCTTTGGCTTATTGCTGTTGACTTTTATATTTTCATACTTGGAGCGAAGATTTCCTTTTTTGAGCAAAGTGCTCTCCAATGCCCCATTGCTCCTGATGGATGGCAGTGAAATTTTAGAACAAAATCTCAAATACGCCAGAATTGAAAGGGATCAACTGATTTCGAAATTGCGAGAAGCAAATGTCCTCAACTTCGATCAGGTCCTTGCTGTAGTCCTTGAGCCAACTGGAGATATCTCCGTCTTGCATGCAGGAGATGGCAAACAACATGAAAAATTTGATAAAGGATTGCTCTCAGGGGTAAGGAGAAAACCATGAAAAGTTTCAAACATTATTTTTTGATTGTCCTACAGGTATTTATCCTATTCTTAGCGATTCTTGCCATTCTATCGGAACTCACTAATGCAGAGATTCGATACCTTAAAATGCTTGATTTTTTGAGAATTCAATTTTTCCTAATCTCTCTAATCAGTTTGATTCTACTGCTGCTGCTAATCAAAAAATGGAATTGGTTTAATTATTTGGTTTTGGGCGGGCTTGCACTTGGATTATATCTACATGGCAACTATTTGGTCAATTATACAAGCCTAGTCAGTGTCGCAGTGCCGACTGCAACAGATTCCGAAAATCAGGATAATTCGATTAGCGTTTTAATAGCCAATGTACAATTGTCCAATACCAAGTCAGCGGCATTGATTGATTTGATCTCACTCAAAAATCCGGATTTGGTCCTGGCGATGGAGGTCAATCAAAGGTGGAGTGAAGCATTGAGTATATTGAAGAAAGACTATCCTTACACTCAAGAAGCTATCAATGAAAAGGCCTATGGAATGATCTTGTACAGTAAATTCCCCTTCCGAAAAAAAGAAGTGAACTACCTCAACAACGCAAATGTGCCTTCATTTGAAAGTTCTATCATGCTAAATCAGACTACAGAGATAAATTTGGATTGCCTCCACCCTGTCCCACCCACACACTATGAAGATTTACCTGACAATGAAGGTCAGAAAGAAGTGGCTTTGATAAAACTCGGAGAAAAAATTAAAGGCCGGACCAATCCTACCCTTGTGATTGGTGATTTGAATGAGGTAGTTTGGTCTCGTGTCGATCAATCGACAGGCACTGAAAATCTACTCTTCGATGTCAGAGTAGGTCGGGGCTTTTACAACAGCTACGATGCCGACAATATTTTTAAGCGCTGGCCTCTAGACCACGTTTTTGTAACCAAAGAATTCCAATTGCGAAAACTGGAGCGACTTCCAAATATCGGTTCTGATCATTTTCCGATTTATGTGGAGTTGGTATTATAGAAAAGTACTGATAGAATTTTTGATCGAGGTAACCCCGCAATGGAATAGTCTCGAGCGAGCTGTAAGCCAACGGCCAGCTGCAATTCTTCTATCCGATTTGCGCCAACGCAATAATGGCGCGCACAATCTCATATTTATTTGCTTTGGGCATAACTACCCCAGAAAGCTTTCTGAGTACCGGGCTTCGCTGATCAATTTCGGGAATACGCTCTCGCGTTACGCACTTTAATCATGGCGTAGTTGGGAAATAAACTACTCACTTAGCGTGTAAATCAAGTAAAATTACCCCAAGGAAATTTAAGAAAAGTGCCCTGTTGCACTCACAAAGTGGTGGCATAGTTTTTAAACTTTTATCCATTTTATTCTTTCCCCTAAAAATCTCGCCGAACAAATAAAAAAAATTGGTAAAGCGAACTGGAGGAACGTCAATTAAAAAAATAAAGAAGAGATGAGTCACCCGTGAATAAACTTAGAGGATATCCTAGGAGCAGGCAATCAATAATTTATCTGACAGTTCTATTACGTAAAATTTGATGACTAAATCTTTACAATTTCTTTCAGGCAGTGGCGAGATGGGCGCTCTAATGCGGGCATACGACTGGGAATCTTCTCCCGTCGGTCCAGTAACTGATTGGCCCCAAAGCCTGCTTACCACTTTAGGGATTTTGCTCAATTCAAGGTTCCCTATGTTTTTATTTTGGGGTCCCGACTTGGTTTGTTTTTACAATGATGCCTACCGACCTAGCCTGGGTAATGAGGGAAAGCATCCTTGGAGCCTCGGCAAAAAAGGCGAAGAAGTCTGGCCGGAAATATGGCATTCAATCAAACCCCTGATCGACCAGGTGCTCGGAGGTGGCGAATCCACCTGGAGCGAAGACCAGCTCATTCCCATTTTTCGCAATGGAAAAATGGAAGATGTGTACTGGACATTCAGCCACAGCCCTGCTTTTGATGATAATGGAAAAATAAACGGAGTATATGTTACCTGCACCGAAACCACCAATTCCGTAGTAGCTAGAAAAAAACTAGAGGAAAAAAATGACCAGCTCAATTTTGCAATTGAAGCAACAGAATTAGGGACCTTCGATTTTAATCCGCTAACAAATAAATTTAGTGGCAACAACCGGCTTAAAGATTGGTTTGGCCTGCCGCATGCAGAGGAAATTGACCTTCCAAAGGCAATAGAGGTGATTGTCGAAAAAGACCGAAGCCGTGTTGTTGATGCGATACAAAAATCCTTACAATATGAATCTGGTGGGCTTTATGATATCGAATACAGCATCATTAACCCTATTGACAAACAAGAGCGTATTGTTCGTGCCAAAGGCAAAGCATGGTTTGGAGAGGATAGAAAGCCTTATCGTTTTACAGGAACACTGCAGGATATTACAGAGCAGGCACTCTCTAGGAGAAAAATTGAGGCAAGTGAAAAGCGCACAGAAGTAGAGCGCAATAAACTCCATGACTTCTTTACACAAGCGCCTGCCATGCTTGCCATTCTGAAAGGACCTCAACATGTATTTGAATTTGCAAACCCTGCTTACCTTGAGCATATGGGCAACCGAAATCCTATAGGTAAAACGGTGCTTGAATTCCGACCCGAACTAGCTGAGCAGGGTTTTATTGAGTTGCTTGATAAAGTTTATAACACTGGAGAAACATTTACTGGAAAAGAATTACCCCTTAAAGTGGATAGGGGCAATGGAGAACACGAACAGTATTTTTTAAATTTCACGTACCAGGCATTTACAAATGACAAAGGGGAAATAGAAGGTATTTTAGT
>JBBQDY010000207.1:0-6101 GCA_038320155.1 Cytophagales bacterium | reverse complement strand
ACTCAACCACAGACAGAAATTCTTTCTTCAGGTATTTGGCCGAGAGATAGTTTTTTTAAGCATTTCTGTTTCTTCAAGATTACGGTTCACCTCCCATTTCAAATCAAGAGCTTCTGCAGAATAGGGCACGATCATTATTAAATTGCTTAGAGCTTTTAGAGCTTTATGATATTTTTTCATTTTTGACTAAATTTTCAGTGTACTTTTTCAGATCATTGAGAGTTTCTTCATTCAAAAAAGAAACAAAATTTAAAGAAATTAAATAGCGTCTGTCTCTGGATCTATTCTCCGGAAGTTCAGAATACAAGGTGGATTTCGGGTAGGCCAGAGCTTCCAGCGAGGATTTCTCAAAGAAAGGGTGAGTTGATTCTAAAATCAATATACTGTCAAAATTTCTTTCCTGATTTATTTTAACAGAGAACAGGACCGCTCCTTCCATCCGGTCTTTGAGACTTTCGCCCGGGTAGCGCACGTTTTCTCTGAGAATCCTATCTGTCGAATCTACAGGTCCTAGGACATTGAACTGGCTTTCTATTTATGCAGAGTCAGAAATACGTAAAAGCAAAAAAGGTATTAGCCAATAGTATTTTATTCTAAACATCTTCCTCATGAGAATGTGGGAGTCAGCCAATGAAGTTCAATATTCTTAAAATCTTTATTCCTTCAAGAACTATGTGAGTTATTCGAAGTTTTTGGTTAAAACGTATTGGTCTGCAAGGTCACCTTGAATTCTATTTGAATTTTGATCCAGAAGCCAGATATCTCCATTTAACATTAGGAATTTTGAGGGTCCATCGGCAGCATTTTCTAATGTCACTATCTGTGATTGCTCGTCGTATTCATAAGTTCCCGTCACCTGAATGTCAGTTGCATCTTTGCCAAGATATTCTCTATTGAAAATGAAAGTACCATCATCTACTAAAGAAAGTGAAGTTTTGATTCCGTCGCAGTCTCCACATGGAACCACCCCAGAATAAGTTCCCGTCATCTCTCCCGGACTCATATCATCAATAGTTTCAACGGCGGGACCGTTAACTTCAGCGGACTGCTTCTGAATCAGCGATTCTCCATCTTCGCCTGTTGTGCTGCTGGTAGGTTCTCCACAAGAAGTAAAAAAGAAAGCGAAAAGTATGGCATGTAAGGTGTATGATTTTTTCATGGTGTCTATCTTAATTAGGTTAAGAAAAAGTCAAATTTTGATCCGAAGATTTATTCTCCGATTTTTTTACATGTTATAAATCAAATTCTAATCAAAATCATCCTTTCGAGCTAATAGTAGGCTTAATCTTTAAAGCAGGTATAGCTACAGAAGGCGAAAAATAAAAAAGGGGAAGAAAACCGTTTGGATTTTCTTCCCCAAAATGAGAAACGCAGGAGACAGTTTTCGAGATTACTCGACAGCCGATAAGCTGTTATCTTTCGATTGATATCCTACAATGACGATTTGGGTTAGCATCTTATTTCTGAAATAGTCGGCAAGCATCAAATCTTTTTCAGCTAATACCGGCAAATTTAAAGTTCTATACAATTCCGCACGCTCCTCATATAGTTTGAAATTGTAAGGATTGGCTTCAAGTCTACTGTCAAGTCGTTTTTCTGGACTTTCCATCAGAAGTTCTTGATCTTTTAAAGGGGTCATTTGATGGATCTGAGTAGTCGATCTGTCTTTTGAAATTTTAAATTGAAAACTCATCAGATATGAATCGCCTTTGGTACGGTCACCCAAATATTCCGGTTTCCAATTTTCAGTCAATGCCGAAACGGTACGCGTCACTTCTGCTGCAAGCAGCTCATCACCTGAGATCACGGTAGTCCTAAGTGGGAAACCAAGCTCGTCAAAAGTTGTCTGAAGAATAACGGTCCCCTGCAAGTCATTCATTCTTGCTTCGATGGGATACTTTAAGTTTTTGGATAGAAACGCATTCATGTCCTTCGTAGCAACTGAGATCTCTTGCGCAAAAATGGTTGGCATGGAGATAATGCCAAGGAAAAGGGTTGTTAGGAGCTTTTTCATAGAGAAGATAGATTAAGTTTATAAGTTGCTAACGGACTGTTATTTATAAAGTTAACAAAACTAAGATTTAAAAATGCCAAAGTGCCAAAGAACTCCGCTTGGATCGTGAAGGATGAATTCACTTCCCAGTTCTTCTTAATCAAAAGCTGCCACTAACTCGGCGTACGCTGGTCACAGTAAAAGCCCGCATGTCAAAAGTGGATATTAAATTATTGCTGATCTCTTGAGCCTTTTCCATATCAACAATGAATCTTTCTTTATCCCCGGACACCAAATAAACTTTGGACCGCAAATCGTATAATTTTGCATCATAGGGCTTGTCTTCAATTGCCTTGTCCAGAACCTTTATGGCTTTTTGGTATTTTTTGAGAGACATCAATTCTTGGGCAGTGACAAGGGGGTTTGTATCTCCTGATTTGAGGTACTGAAAATTGAACGCAATCAAATAGTGCTCAGTATTTTGTTTAGTAGAAATAAGATCTGGAGACCAAAGATCCATCGCTTTTTCAAAGGCTTCCATGGATGCGTCTTTAAATGTTTTCTTTGCATCATGCACAATCAGAACAGAGTCTATTTTTCCCGCAGGGGAAAGCTTTAGCTCGATTACAAATGTCCCACTAAGCCCTGAGCTACGGGCAGCACTTGGATACTTTAGATTTTTGAAAATAGCGATTTCCCAGAGCGAAGTTTCTATTGTATTAGTTTCCTGGGCTTCAATGTGGGAGAAACTGACAAAAAGGAGGAGTATGGAAATAGATATACGAAGATTCATTGACAACTTTAATTTTAATCCAAGTTATCCTCTTTGGAAAAGAATCCAAAACCTTATTCATAAAATTATGATTTAAAAACACCAAAGTGCCAAAGAATTCCGCTTGGATCGTGGAGAAAGAATTCACTTCCCCAATCATTATTCTGAATATCAGAAAGTCGAACCATAGGAAACTTATCAGGAAGTCCCAGAACCTTCATTGCTTCCCAGTGATGCTGTAGGTCCTCTACCTCTAAGAAAATCATGGTATTATCCACCCAGTCTTTGACAAAAGCATCTTGTAGGTAGAAGGAGAGTTCTTCATTTACATTCACCACGGACATCTGAGAACCGAGGGAATGAACATCAAAGCCCAGAGCTATATAAAATCGAATGCTTTCTTGGTAATTTTTTGCGCCAATAAATGGTCGGATTGATTTTGCTGGATGGTTCATACGCCGAATTGGGTTAAATGATGATCAAGGTGTTTGTAGAAAAGATTATTCCATTCACCGGCACTCATCGGACCAAAGGAAAGGGACTCTTTTCCTTCGAAATGACTCGATCCATGCTCTCTTGTTTTCTCCAAGTATCCAATTAATCTGCTTTTTTCCTTTTCAAAATTGCGACGGTCAGAAATGATAAATGCCGGTGCTGTCCTTGAATTTTTTGGATAGGGAGTTTCATTGACTACCCCGTTTTTCACAAAAGTCTTGAGCACAAATCGCATGAAGGCATTTGGCTTCGGGTACTTATCCGTATAGGCCATGTCATACGCGACTATACTATGTGCGAGCATCTGGTCAACGGTCATTTTTCCCCAAAGTGCTGGGGTAGCTGGATTTAATGCATGGACTCTGGCGATTAACTCATCTGTTGTTTTTGGATCAAAAATATTTTTCATAGCATGGGTGTATCTGGTTGGACAGAAAAGGTAAAAAAATAACAGGAAAATTCCCTCGTAAGGAGCTCTCAAAATGAGAACAATAAAATTTTCGAAAAAAAGATTATGTAAAATAGTTTATATAATAAACCTATTTATATTTGTTTTTTAATCATTGATGCAAATCTAAAAATCATGGAAAAAGAACTGAGTAGCAAAGAGTCTTTGGAGCTTATCACGCAGATGATCAGCAAAGCGAAGAAAGAAGCGGCAGGTGATGGCAGTTTTCACCTGCTACTTTGGGGATGGGTGGTTGCGGTCTGCAACTTTGGGCATTACGCCTTAGAAAAAATTGGATATGAGCATCCTTACATTGTGTGGTTGTTGATTATCCCTGCCACCGGAATAAGCATCTGGAATAGCATTCGTACCCGAAATCGAGCACGAGTAAAGACTCACCTCGATGAGATGCTTGCAGGGATTTGGATTTCAGTGTTTGTCGGGATGTTGATCATTTTAGGTTTTATGTCATCACTAAGCTTTCACCAAAATCCTGTCATCTTGATTCTAGCAGGAGTTGGAGTAATCAGTACCGGAGTTCTTATTCGGGTGAAGCTTGTACGTAATTGTGGAATGCTTTTGATGATGGGAGCTGTGATTGCATTTTTATTACCCGTCATAGATCAATACTTGGTAGCAGGAATTGCGATGATTTTAGGATATTTGGTGCCTGGTTATTACCTGAAAACAACCTATCGTGAGCGAGTTTAAGCCTTTAGATCCCCTTTTACATTCACAATTGCGCCTTGCTGTAATGTCATTGCTCATCAGTGTGGAGGAAGCAGAATTTACCTTTCTCAAGGAAAAAACGGAATCAACTGCGGGTAATCTAAGTGTCCAATTGGACAAATTGGAAAAGGCTGGCTATATCGGCATCGAGAAATCTTTTCGTGGGAAAAGGCCACTTACGACCTGCAGAATCCTTCCCGAAGGCTTAAAAGCATTCGAGGATTATGTAGAAACACTTAGGAAGTACATCGAATAAGCAAAAAAAAATTTCTTTATATAGTTTATAATATAAACCAGTTTACAATTATGAAAACTTACTCTAAATTTCTAATCTTACCCATGATGCTTTTATTGCTGGCAATGGGGATTCCTCAGGAATTAAAGCAAATGAACTACCTCGCCTATTTGAATTCTGACAAATCTGCCTGGAAGAAAAATGTGGCATTCGCAATGAAACTGTATCAGGACCAACGTTCGGCTGACACCGAATTCCAACTTGCATTTACCGAATATGGCCTGCTCAATGTATCTATGGTGGATATGGACAAAAAGCTTTTTGATAGCTATGTAGATGAATGCGAAAGTCGACTGGAAAAACTCGCCGCGGGCAAAAAGTATGGAGCTGATGCAAAGGCCCTTTTATCAGGTTTGTATGGATTTAAGATTGCGCATTCTCCATTAAAAGCGATGGTGCTCGGAAGAAAAAGTTCTGCTCTTCTAGAACAAGCGATGAAGCAAAAGCCAGAATCTCCTATTGTCTTAAAGATGTATGCGTCTAATCAATATTTCACTCCGGAGATGTGGGGAGGAGATAAGGAGCTTGCTTTAAAAGCCTTCGAGAAATCTACACTAAAGCTATTGGGTACCGATCTAGAAAAAAGTTGGATTCATCTCGACAATCTAGCCTGGACGGGGATCCTTCAGCGAGAAATGGGCGATCAGATTAAGGCCAAAGCCACTTGGGAAAAAGCATTGAAGATTGAACCGGAATTTTATTGGGTAAGCAAAAGCCTACTCCCAAGTTTAATTTGACGAAAAAGGTTGTTTAGCAGAAAGGGCAAGAATGGGTATTCTTGCCTTTTTTGCTTTCTGTTGAAAAGGAAATGGGAAAAGATGTTGAAGTGCTAAGCCTAGATTTCTACCATTCCGCTAATATCAATGAGAAAATCTTGAGACTGGGATTATCTAAAAACTAAAAAAAATGGGGCTAGCTAATTTGCCAGCCCCATTATGGCCTAATCCAAGATCACTTTTTCCCGCTTCGGATATTTGACCTCATAGCCAAACTTCAGTGCTTTTTGCTCTCCAGGTTGCAGTTTCACTTCCCACTCGATTAGGCCGGTTTGAGGATTGATCGTTCCTCCAGAAAGTTCTTTAGCCTCCACTTGAATGTCTGAGTTGACCGAGATCGGGATTTGGTCTGTTACTTTTATGCTGACAGGCTGTGATTTATTGTTCCGGATCAGGATTTCATATTGGCGGCTTTCGGTGATATTGGAGCCGATGAATCGCTTTTGAGAAAATTCCTCATTTTTCTTTCGCTCGATTACGATACTTCGATCTCTTCCCATGGAGATCGCCAAAGTATCCTGAAGCGAAGTAGCGTCCAAGATGGATTTGCCCACAAACCCATCTTCGAAATACAGATTACTTTCGCCTTCCAA
>JBBQDY010000206.1:0-6121 GCA_038320155.1 Cytophagales bacterium | reverse complement strand
GTCGAATTATTAGTGGGGTGATCCATTTAAAATCTACTTTAGCCTTTCATGGTAATCTTCCAAACATTTGAATCATTTCTTCGGTACTATCGTGGAATAGTTTTGTATGCTAAAAATAAGCTTTTTTCTTTCGGGTCTTTTGATTTTTGGATGGTCGGCGAAAGCGCAGGAAACTTCTGAGCCGGGATCCTATCTTTCACTCTACCAAGAGCAGCTACCCTTCTTTCAGGAGTTGATCAGTGGAGGGCTCTATGCCGAATCCCCCCGCAACTTTGACGGTCATCCTTTTTACCAAACTAGGGTTTTTGGTAATGGCGTATTGCGGATCAATGAGGTGAACTATGAAGAAGTGCCCCTTTTGTACGATAGTCAAGCGGATTGGGTAATAACATTTCATCCCATTCACAAGCAAAAGATCTTAATCAAGTCAGAGAAAGTGGCTCAATTTGAGCTTCAGGATGGAGCTGAATTTAGAAATTTAAAAGGAAATGAATCCTATACTCATCACCGTAACGGATTCTATGAAATCATTTCTGATGGGGAGATCAAAGTTTTGGCAAAGCATTATAAAGAGCTAAAACCCGTGAAAGAGCTTGGAGAATTCACCAAAGAATTCGTGACCTATAAAGATTTGTTTTTTTGGTTTGATGGAAAATTTGAATCTGTAAGTAGAAAATCACAGGCGATTAAGCTTTTGGGACTAGAAAAGAAAGAGGCTAAGAAGGCACTGAAATCAAATGGACTTGATTTTAAACGAAATATGGGACAGTCACTGGCCATTTTGGCGAATTTGAGGGATAAAAGTTCGGATACTTTTGAAGGATTTTCGAAATGAAGAAACTGGTACTCTTAGGGCTGTTCTGCTTGTTATTCCTTGGCGCTTTTGCGCAAAAGTCTCCATCACCCAAAATCTCGGGGATGTATGCTGGGATGAGTTTCGACCGATTTGCTGCCAATATTGAAGAAGACACTCCTTACCGATTCTTTTTCAAAGATGAAGATGTAGCTGGCATTTTGGTCAATTTGCAATTGACAAATTCAGAACTGAAAGCTGCCCTCGATCAGATTTTAGCAAAGTCAGGTTTGACTTATACCATTGACAAATCCAATCAAGTCTGGATCACTAGAGGAAGGAAGCTCACTTTGGATTTCCCTTCAGATTATTTTCAAATTCAGGAGCGCGATGATTCTGCAGCCGGTGCTTCAGATTCATTAGAATCATTTGCGAAAAATAAGCGATTTGTTATTGGAAGAACTTCAGATAATCCAACTTCAAAAACCGCTACACTGAGTGGAGTTGTAAGTAGCATTGAGACAGGTCAGCCAATTATTGGTGCGATCGTCTTGGAAAAAGTTAATTACAGTCAGATTGTAACCGATGCTAGCGGGCGATATCGACTGAATTTACCCAAAGGGAGGCATACCATCGTAGTCCAGAATATCGGTGGATTCCAGGAGCAGCGCCAGATCGATCTGCAAGGGGATGGAGCTTTAGATATGCGGATCGAGGAAAATGTACTCTCATTAGATGAATTTGTAGTGAGCTCTGGGGCTTTGTCCAATATCAACAAACTGGAAATGGGTGTGCAATCCATCAGTATCGCAGAGGTTAAGCGATTGCCGGCAATATTGGGTGAGGTCGATGTGATTCGCGGATTACTAACCATGCCGGGAGTGAATACGGTCGGAGAGGCTAGCGTTGGATTCAATGTCCGTGGTGGAGCTGCAGATCAGAATTTGATTCTATATAATCAGTCTACAATTTTCAATCCTTCACACGTTTTTGGATTCTTCTCAGCTTTCAATCCAGATATGGTTTCTGGGGTGGAACTTTATAAAGGTTCGGTTCCAGTAAATTATGGTGGCAGACTTTCTTCTGTCCTACAGGTGGTCCCTAAATTTGGAAGTACTGAAAAAATAGAAGTAAGTGGAGGAATCGGAATCATGACCGGGAGACTCAGTGTAGAAGGGCCGATCAGTGACAAGACCACTTTTATTGTAGGGGGAAGAACTACCTATTCCAACTGGGCGCTCAATCTCTTGGATGATGAAGCCGCCTTGAATGGTTCTCAAGCTTCATTTTATGATTTCAATGCCAATGTCAAGCATCAGATCAATGACAAAAACAGTCTGGAATTTACGAGCTATCTAAGTAGCGATGAATTTAGCTTCGATGCGGATACGACTTATTCCTATCAAAATCGTAACCTCGCCCTTACCTGGAGACACTTTTTCAATGATCAATTGGAGGGCAAATTCACTGCTGGCTACGACAGCTATGAATTTGGGATAGTTGGACTGGATAATCCTTTAAATTCTTTTGATTTCAATTTTGATGTCAACCAACTCCATGCTCGCGCGGATTTGGAATACCGAAAAAGCGATCGACATATCCTGAAGTTCGGCCTTCATGCCATCCAATACCAATTGAATCCAGGAACCAACAGCCCATTTGGGTCCGAATCCATTGTGATTGAAAAGGATTTGGAAGATGAGCAAGCTCGGGAGATTTCAATTTATATCGGAGATGAGTTTTTCATCAATGATAGATTCTCAGTCAGCTACGGTGGGCGATACATGTTCTATCAGCTTTATGGGCCTTTGACAGTCAATCAATATGTGCCAGGAGCGCCAATCACGGAGAGTAATGTCATTGGTGAAGAAACTTTTGGAAAAGGAGAAAATGTAAAAACCTACCATGGTCCGGAGTTCAGAGTCTCAGGCAGGTATAATCTATCCAATCAGTCCTCAGTTAAGTTTGGCTTCAATACGATGCGTCAAAATATTCATTTGCTTTCCAACACCTCGGCGATTGCACCGACGGACTCTTGGAAATTGAGTGATAGCTACATTAAGCCGCAGTCCGGTGGACAAGCTTCTCTGGGTTACTATCATAATTTGGCGAGCAACCGAATCGAGTTTTCGACTGAGGTTTACTACCGATACATGAATAATCTATTGGATTATCGATCTGGCGCTTCCATTATTTTGAATGAAAATATCGAACAGGACATCCTCAACTCTATCGGAAAAGCCTACGGTGTAGAGCTGTTACTTAAAAAGAACACAGGCACGTTGAAAGGTTCTTTGGCCTACACCTATTCCAGGTCTTTGTTACAAACTTCTGACGAGCCAAGTATCGAAAAGATAAATAATGGCGATTTCTATTCCAGCAATTTTGACCAGCCACATCATGTGGTATTAGTGGCCAATTACGAGTTGAGCAAGCGAGTCAACGCCTCAGTCAATGGCAATTATTCCACCGGAAGACCAGTGACCTTACCGATTTCGAAGTTTGAATATGCGGGCTCGGAGCGGGTATATTTCTCTGAACGGAACGCCTACCGTATTCCAGATTATTTCCGAATTGACCTCTCCATAAACTTGGAGGGAAATCACAAAGTCAATAAGTTGGCACATTCCTCTTGGTCGCTTGGGGTCTATAATGTCTTGGGCAGAAGTAATCCATATTCGGTATACTACACGCCTGTTGAAGGCCAATTACGTGGCTATCAGTTGTCGATTTTTGCACGACCTATTCCTTTCATCACTTACAACTTCAGATTCTAATGAGACATTTTCAGCTATATCTGATTGTTATTGTGGCTGTGCTTTCTGGCTGTAGAGAGCCTTTTGAGCCAGAAATTGAAGCATCGGACTTGAATGTTCTAGTGGTTGAAGGCTACTTAGACTCGGAGGGATTGTCCAGTATTCTGGATTTGAGGTATACCCGATCCATTCAGAATGACACTGGGATCAAGCCGGTCGTCCTAGGTGCATCCATTTATTTGGAGAGTTCGGGTGGAGAGCGTTATCCCCTGCGGGAATTGGGAAATGGCAGCTATGAATTCAAACAGGACATCCCTGAAAATGACACGTATGTCCTTCGGATTTTTGTTCCAGATGGCACCAGCTACGCTACGATTCCACTCACGCCGATCCTCACACCCGATATTATCGATGTTGGTTTTGTGAAAAATGAGACTGGGGTGGAGGTTTTTTTGACTACCAAAGGAAATACCGATGCGGATGATTTCTTGTGGACTTTTGATGAAACTTGGGCTTTTCGACCGGCGATCACTACACAATACGAATATGACACAGAATCCAAAGGTGTAAATCTTAGGGATTTTACTGATCGGATTGATCTGTGTTATAAGACTGAGAGAAACTCCGATTTGGTCCTAGAAACGTCATCTCGATTTGAGGATCAGTTTGTATTCAGACAGACCATCAATCAAATCAATCAGGGAGATGAGCGACTGACTGTCCGATACAGTATCCTGATTTCTCAGAAAGCACTTACGAAAGATGCTTCAGAGTTCTGGGAGATATTGAAAAAAAACACCGATGATTTAGGCTCGATCTTTAGTCCTCTTCCTTCTATAATTCGCGGAAATATCACACAGGATCAGAATCCTGATGTGCCAGTGATAGGGCAGGTAGGATTAGGGAGAGTGCAGCAGCGGAGACTGTTTATCGATATCCGAGAGGTCAGTCCATGGCGAGCAGAAGTTCCAGAATATGAGGGATGTATTTTATCTGCAGATACAGTTTTGATTCGTGATTATGATTCGAGATTCCGATCAGGAGTTAATATTCCTGTGCTGCCCATAATTCCTGATGGATTATTTAATCCCATTGGTTACCGGTATTCTTCTTTGAGATGTGTGGATTGTACCCAGCGAGGCACTAATGTCAGACCTGATTTTTGGAAGGAATAATATATGAATCAGGTGAAAACAAAATTACTGCTTTCAGTTCTCATTGCTTTCTTAGCGATACCGCTTGGATTCAGCCAAAGTCCTATCTTAAAAAAAGAGATTATCAATTTCTCAATCCCCAAAAATATTTATTTTGGTGGAGAACGGATTTGGATTCAGGCAGAAGTTTTCACCGAGTCAGGAAGCTCGCCATCACAGATCATCTATGCAGAGTTGCTGAATCGATACAATGAATCGGTCGCGCTTGCAAAAATGCCTTCATCCGCAGGCGAGGCTTTCAATTTCTTGAGAATTCCTGCTAACCTTCCTTCAGATCATTACCTACTTCGAGTGTTTACTCGCGTGAGTCCATATTTGGATTTAGAACTGGGACTAGCGCAGGAGTTTGTGACGGTTTTCAATCCGAGTATTCCTCCAGCAGTGGTGGCGCAGCGAACCGCAAATTTGTCCAAAGAATTAAATTCAGAACTGATTCAGCTGAATTCTAAAAATCTAAAAGCAGGTGAATTTCTAGATGTTAGTTTCAATTCTAACATAAGTATTGAGGAAGTGCAAATCTCATCTTTCAATCCCTTTTTGGAAAAGCAAGGGCAGATTCCTTCGAAAGCCATTTATCAATCGCTTGAGTCAAGAGTTTTGGTTCCGGAGCTTTTCGGACATATCGTGGAGGCAAAGCTAGATCAGGAAACTCCAGACACCACGCAGCTTTATTATATATCTGTTCATGGTGCTAAATCAGCTTTGTTTACTGATCGGCCAGACGCTTCGGGTTCTATGTATTTTGATACCGGAGGAATGAAAAACTGGCGATTTATGATCGCTCAGGCCAATAATAACTTGAGTTTGTTAGACTTGGCTATCGTTTCTCCAGCTCCGAAATCGGTTTTTAAGGATGCGTTTACTTTTCCAATACTGGAAATTTCACCTTCAGACGAAGCATATTTGACGGAACTTTTGAAAGCAGGGCAGGTGGAAGGCTATTTCGTTCAAGAGTTTGACAGTAATCTTTTTCCTGTCGTGACAGGATTTGTGGAAGACAATACTTACATGCTGGATGATTATACCCGATTTGAAACAGTCGAGACAGTGATCAAAGAATATGTACCGGAAACCAGCGTGCGGACAGTGCAGAAGCGAAAAGAATTTAGAACACTGGATAAGGTTCGTGCTAGTATTTTCGATAGTAATCCCTTGATGCTGGTGGATGCTATGCCAGTTTTCGATTCAGATTTATTGGCTGCTTTCAATCCAAAAGGATTTGAAAAATTGGAAGTGCTGACACGAAATTTCTACCTCAATGAAGAAGTGTTTCCCGGGGTAATTAGCTTCAGTTCGTACAAAAATGACTTTGGTGGTTTTCCAATTCCTACCAATGGGATTTATCTGGACTATCAAGG
>JBBQDY010000205.1:0-6131 GCA_038320155.1 Cytophagales bacterium | reverse complement strand
TTTCACTGCATTTAATTCATTCGCCAGAGCGGTGCTATACCTCATTCATTAAATGCTTGATTTTCTTGCATTTTTAGCTCTCAATACGGACTCTAATACAAAGTCCGGGTTGGATCATGTCCATACAGACTTCTCCATCTTGAATTAAATCAGATGCAAAAGCAGCTCTAATAGCATCCTTTGATCCATAAATTTCAATATCTCCTTTTTCGTTTAAAAGGTCTTTTATCACAATTCCAAGAAAGCTCATGCGTGTATTCAAATCGCTGAATCAGTCCTTCTCTTAACAGATCGTCCCCGTCCTTTAACTTCTGAAAATCTAGAATCCCGTTGGAATAAAATTCAGTTTGCATTCTTTTCACGGCTTCTTCTAACTTTTTAAAAGCTTTACAAAAAATTTTAAACCGTTGTTGCCATCTGATATCCTTGTTCTGCACTTCAATATTTCTTTAAAGTTGAACACTAATCCATAAAATTTTCAGAGGGAAGCACCTCGTTAAGTTCTACCTTTTTGGACCTATATTTGGTAGAAATAAGAAATTCACGGATTTTTGCAGCTTAAATTGTTCTAGATTCTCCCGGAACCGCCCATATAACATGATTCAAACAAAACGATTCTGGTATTTTTTCAGTCTACTCCTAGCGCTAGTATTTGTATCTCCTCTCGTTTTTGCGCAGCAAACCACTGACCTGACCCAGCTCAAAGTGGATGAATTGTCTGATGAGCAAATCCAACAACTGGTCAGTCGTGCTGCTGAAGCAGGACTTTCACCGGAAGAGTTTCTCCAAATGGCGCAACTTCGAGGGATGCCTACGGATGAGGTCGCAAAGCTTAAAAATCGAATTGAAGAATTAAATCGCTCAGGGACAAATCCTCGATCTTCCAATGTGTCAAAAAGAGAGCCGCGTCAGCAAGTGGATTTTAGTACCATCACCCAGGGAATTTATGCACCACAAGAAATGAGTGATATTGAAAAAAAAGGTCCTCACATCTTCGGGGAATCACTTTTTTTTAATAGTAATAGAAGATTGAGCTTCGAACCAAGTTTAAATCAGGCTACTCCGAAGACCTACATTCTCGGTCCGGGAGATATGATCTATGTGGATATCTATGGACAATCGGAGCAATATTATGAAGCGACGGTCAATCCAGATGGATTTGTTTTGCTAGATAACATCGGGCCGGTTTCAGTATCAGGGAAAACCATCGAAGAGGCGCAGGGGATCATTACAAATCGCGTTTCCAAATATTATCCGGGACTTTCAGGCGCAAACCCAAATACTTTTCTCCAAGTGACGCTAGGCAATGTCCGTACGATCAAAGTCAATATTCTTGGCGAGGTTCGATTGCCGGGCACATTTACGTTGAGTGCTTTCTCCACAGTTTTCAATGCACTTTATGCCGCCGGTGGGCCCAATGAAAATGGGTCGTTTCGTGCAATCAAACTGATCCGGAATAACAAAATGATTGCTGAGATAGACGTCTATGAAATGCTGACCAAAGGCACGGCCGATTTGGATCTGCAACTCAAGGACCAGGACGTGATCATGGTGCCTGCTTTTCTCGCCCGAGCCAAAGTGAACGGAGAAGTGAAGCGTCCGATAACATATGAAATTGCTCCGGATGATACTTTTGAAGATCTCCTAAATTACGCTGGAGGATTTACCGATGAGGCTTTCAAAGATCGTGTGGCGATCTCTCGAATTACAGGAAATCAGCGATCAGTTTCTGACGTCTATCAAAATCAATTTGGGATGTTTATCCTGAAAGGTGGAGACGAGATTACAGTTCAGCGGATTTTGAATAGATTTTCTAATCGGGTTCAAATCAAAGGAGCAGTATACCGAGAAGGAACTTTTGCATTATCGGATGGGCTCACGTTATCTGAACTGGTTAAGAATGCCGAGGGACTTCGTGGGGATGCCTACACCGAGCAGGCAAGTATCCTGCGGACGAAAGAAGATTTGAGTACTGAAATGATCCAAGTCAATCTCAAAGCCGTATTGGATGGGTCAAATCCTGATATCACGTTGCAGCGAGAAGATGTAGTGAGGATAGCCAGTATCTACGATATCCAAAATGAAAAATATGTACAGATTCTGGGTGAAGTGAAGCGCCCGGGAGTCTATCCTTACTCCAAATCCATGAAGGTGGAGGAATTGATAATACTGGCAGGTGGACTTCAGGAATCAGCCAATACGCAAGATATCGAGATTGCAAGAAGGCTAGAAGATACCGATCTGGGCACTTTATCTGATATTATTCCTGCCAAAGTTGAAGCTAACTTATCGATTAGCCAAGCGTCTCCTGAGCTCATGCCTTTCGATCAGGTGATTGTCAGAAAGCGGTCTTCTTTTACCATGCAGAAATTGGTGGCTGTAGAAGGTCAGGTGAACTCCCCAGGAATTTTTGCAATTCAGACCAGCGGCGAGCGCATCTCGGATCTTGTCAAACGTGCCGGAGGATTAAATCAATTCGCCTATTCGAAAGGGGCATCTTTAATCCGGAGAACTGAATTTTTTAATACAGAATCTGAGGAAATCCAAAGAAAACGAAATTTGGAAGCATTGAGAATGAAACTTGAAGCGGATCCTTCCAACTCAGAGGCTCAGGAAGAATTGTTGCAACGCTTATTTAAAGACCTTCCGACAACGCCTGATCCGGTCGATACTCAACTAGCGCAAAACAAAAAAGAGTCACTGGATCAAATCGCAGCTGGAACTCCAGGATTTGAAGTGAAGCTGAAGCAGACTGAAGCAGTAGCGATCAACTTAGAAACAATCATCAATAATCCCGGCTCCGAAGATGATTTATTAGTGGAAGAAGGAGATATTTTATCCGTTCCAAAATTGCTGCAGACTGTTCGAATGCGAGGTGACTTGGTCTATCCCACTACGCTTCGCCACGAAACTGGCAGAAGCCTAAAACACTACATAAACGGGGCAGGTGGTTTTGATCGCAGAGCCAATCGGAAACAAACCTATGTCGTCTATGCAAATGGTGCGGTGAAGCGAACCAAAGGCTTTCTCGGAATTCGGGACTATCCTCAAGTGGAGCCAGGTGCGGAAGTCATCGTACCGACCAAAGGCCCAAGGGTTCCTTTACGTTTAGGAGAAGTCGTTGGAATTACCACTGGCTTGGCCACCTTAGGATTAGTCATTTCACAAATCAACTGGCAATGACAGGATCACAACATTTTTCAGATAATCAATTTACGATCAAGGAAGTATTCCAAAATATTGGGGGATGGCTTAGCTATTTTATTTCCAAATGGAAGATTTTTTTATTGGCAGCAATGATAGGATTGGGAGTTGGGTCACTAGTCTCAATTTTCAAAAAACCAGTTTTCCATGCGGAGACCTCCTTCGTATTGGAAGAAGGAGATGCCGGAGGGATGGGTCAAATGTCCGGTTTGGCTTCTTTGGTAGGTGTGAATTTAGGTTCATTAGGTGGAGGCACAAGTGGACTCTTTCAAGGGGATAATATCATGGAGCTTTATCGCTCTGACCGAATGCTCGGCGAATCGCTATTGAGTCCCTTTGATGCGGATCAGTTGCTGATTGATCGATTTATTGTATTTGAAGAATTGGACCAGAAATGGGCTGCCAAAGTGAATTTTGCGGCAATGGATTTTTCAATTCCCAGAGAAAATTTCACGGTTTCTCAAGATTCTGTGGTAAAGGAAGTATCTAAATTGATTCGAGAAAATCAATTGGCTGTAGCCAAGCCAGATCGGAAACTCAGTATTATTCAGGTGACTATTTCTTCCAAGGATGAGCTTTTTGCCAAAGTTTTCAACGAAACGATGGTGGATAAAGTGAATTCATTCTACTTGGAAACCCAGACCAAAAAGACCGGAGAAAACCTTACTATTCTGCAAACGCAGGCAGATAGCGTCAGAGTGATTTTGGATCAAAGTATCGGAGCGTATGCAGCAGCTTCAGATCGGGTGCCCAATGCTAACCCTCTTTTAAGTTCAGCTGGCGTGGAAAGCAAGAAAAAGCAAATTGATGTGCAGGCAACTAGTGCGGTATATCAAGAAATTGTAAAAAATCTAGAAATAGCCAAAGTGAATCATCGCAATAATTCTCCATTGATTCAGATCATCGATCAACCTAGACTTCCGCTCAAGCGGTCGGAGATCCGGCTGGTGAAGGGTATGGTTTTGGGAGCGGTAATCGTTGGATTGATTACCCTATTTGCACTTTACTTCCGCCGATTGTATCAGAAGCACATGCAGGAAAGCTAACCTTGACCTGCCATGTTTGAAAAACTCTCGCTTCTCCCGCTAGGAGATATCATCCGGAATAAATCTTTTAAGAATTTTTTCTTTATGTCTGTGATCCAGTCTTCAAACATCTTGATCTCTCTCATAACTATGCCCCTACTGATCCAAAGTATCGGATTGGATCAATTTGGCTTAGTCAACTTATCCCTTTCCGTTATAGTACTTCTGAATGTAATGGTGGTTTTTGGATACAATCTGAGTGCTCCTAAGGATGTGGCGCTTAACCAAGACAGCAAAGACTCACTATCACATTTAGTTTCTAATGTATTCTCAGCGAAATTATTGTTGGCTTGTTTAGCTACTTTTCTTATTCTGGTAGGGGTTTTCGGATTCAACTTATTCATAGAGTATCAAGTCATCCTTGTGTTTTCCATTCTGCTGCTTTTTTCTGAGGCCACACTCCCACTTTGGTTTTTTCAGGGAATGGAGAAGATGAAGCTGATCAGTATCACCAATGTTTTCAGTAAGCTTCTTTTCCTTTTAGGGATTGTGCTATTTATTCATAGGCCGGACCAGAGTCATTGGGTAAATTTCATATTGGGTTTTTTCGGTTTAGGAATTAATATTTTATTACTCTTCTACATCCATATTTTTTTAGAGATCAAATTTTATCGACCTCAATTTTCTGCTATTTGGAAAAGTGTCAGAGAAAATTTCATTCTTTTTCTAAGCGGCTTTGCTAGTTATATTTCGATCAATGGAGGATTAATTATACTGAGTTTTTTCTCTGTAGCTGAGACGCTTGGTATGTACAGTCTGGCTGAGCGAGTGATCATGGTGTTGCGCCTTTTTCCTGCAATGGTAGTTCAGGCTATTTATCCCAATGCCTCCAAAATTTATCTGAAAGATGAACAGGCTTTCTTTCGATTTTTAAAGATAGTTTATGTCAGAGTTGTACTTGTAGGCCTATTAATCACAACAGTAACCTATTTAACTGCACCTTGGATCATTCAGATCTTGGCTAGAAAATCGCTTGCCGAATCTGCAGAATACCTTAGGGTTTTGTCCTTTGTCCCATTATTGGCCTGCCTCAATGTTGGAAATGTAACCATGATATTAGTTGCTGATTTGAAAAAGCTTCTTTTCAAGGCCTCCTGGATGATGTGTTTATATATGGTCACCACTGCCTCTCTATTGACTGCTCAGTTTGGAGGAATTGGGCTATGCTTTGCAATTCTTTCGACAGAGATTATTGTATTCCTGATTTGTTTGATTTTACTTTTTAGAAATAATCGAAAACTCTTCCGTGGATTCTATAGCTAAACATAAAGTTGCAATTATCCTCATCAATTGGAATGGGCTTCAATTTACAATTGACTGTCTCCATTCCCTCCGGAAACTAGACTATCCTGATTTTGGCATTTTGCTGGTTGACAATGCATCCGATAATCAAGAAGCGGAAGAGCTAAAGTTGAAATTTCCGGAAATAACAGTAATCCATAGCAGCACTAACTTAGGTTTTGCGGGTGGAAATAATCTGGGAATTCGGAAGGCATTGGAGTTGGGCTACAGCCATCTTATGCTGTTGAATAATGATACGGTAGTAGCTCCGGATTTTTTGAAAGTGATGCTATCCGAATTTGATAAGTCCCCAACCTTAGGTGTAGTCCAGCCATTAATCTATATGATAAAGGATCGAAATCAAATTTGGAATGCAGGTGGAAAATGGAACTCGACACTGGGAAGGGCGATCTCTCTTTTGGAATTGAAAAACGGAAAAAAGGGTAGATCTGGAATTCAAAAGATGGAATGGGCCACCGGCTGCTGTATGTTGATCAAAAGAGAAGCAATTCTTCAAGTAGGACTTTTAAACGAGCAATTCTTCGCCTATTTCGAGGATGT
>JBBQDY010000204.1:0-6168 GCA_038320155.1 Cytophagales bacterium | reverse complement strand
GCTTGGAATACTGCGATTTAGGATACAGAATTGGCAGGAGAAGGGCTCATCTCAGGGGATTATGACCATAATTGCAACTCCAGAATAGCGTCTCTCAAAAGTTCAATAGCTCTTTGACTTCCCCTAGTATCCTTAGCAATTTTCAATTGGTTTAGCTGTCCCTTCATCCGACAACACTGAATTCATTCGAATTACAAATTCTAATTGATAGGAAGGTGAAATTACATCCGAAGCTGTACGGATTACACCTAGGCGAGGTAGTATTCCTTCCGATCGACATCGGAGTCCACTCAGTTCAAATTCCGAATTGACTACACTCCTAAGGGGCTTTTAAGCTTTGTTTCGATCCTTTCTAATTCATGAAAAATTTTAGCCTAAGTTTTGACTTTAGTCTTTTTTTCCAAGACCCAAAACATTTCTAATTTCCCTTTATTTTTTGCCGCTATTTGACCTCGAGGTTCAAACACATAATGCTCCCGAACGTGCTCATAGGTATATGAAGAAATATTTACACGACCTGGCTCACTTGTCTCTTCTATTCGTGCAGCTGTATTGACTGCATCTCCCCAGATATCATACACATACTTTTTATCCCCCACTACCCCTGCTACAACTGTTCCGGTATTGATTCCAATTCTGAAATCAAAGTAGGGCAGGTTTTCAGCAATTCTCAAAATTTTAAAGGCCTCGTTGGTTTTTTGGATTTCCAAAGCAGCATCTACCACATCTATAGCAGTCGCTGAATTGTTTGACGGCACCCCTGCTGCTGCTAAGTAAGCATCACCAATGGTCTTTATTTTCTCCAAACCATGTCTTTGTATAATGGCATCGATCCGCTTAAAGTAGGAGTCTAAAAGTGCAACCAATTGATCAGGAAGAAGCCCTTCGGAAACTTGCGTAAAGTTTTTAACATCGGCGAAAATGACCGTAACATTATCATGAAGTCGAGCTTTCGTCCTCCCTGTGTTCTTGAGTTCTTCAGCAATGTCTTTTGGAAACATATTCAGAAGTAAAGTTTGGGAGCGTTTTTGTTCAGCCTCCAATTCTTTTGTCTTTGCAAGTAAGCTATCCAGCGCTTGCTTTTTGAGTGTTTCAAAGGTGTTGGCGATCAGAAAAAATATTGCCACTAGTCCGGCTAATGCTAAAGCCAAAAATGGCAACTGAAATTTCTCTTTATCATATGTAAATGGGAATTGATAGCCGCTTTGAATTATTAAAAAATACCCGATCACATAAAGAATGCATAGGGCAAGAATTATGAAAGCTATTTTTTTGTTGGTCAGCAAAAGTACTATCGGAGCAGTCAACGTGATCCAAGGAGATATTGGAGATATGAATAATCCTCCAGAATAGTAAACAAGGATGGCATTCAAGCAAATAGTGTAGACACTAATTACAAAACCCAGTACGTTGATGCTTACAAAGCGAAGTAGACAAATGCAAAGCAAAAAGAATACAATGCTCAGTGCCATCGTCCAAACTCCGGTACTAAAACCTATTGAGTAGCTAATAATCCCGTAAGCTGCACCGAAAGTTGCAGTAAAAAGACAGGTGTTTATAAATAATTTATGCTTTCTCAGCAAATCCAAATTTGCTCCCGGTAAGTCAGGAATCATAGAATCATAGATCTTACCGATGAACTTGTTCATGAAAGTTGAATTTGATTTCGCTTTTTATACATCAGAATAATGAAAGCAATATCAAAAAAGGCTACGACAAAGTAGATTACCCAGAGAAAATTATTCTCAGGATATTTCATGCTAAACATAACGCTAATCAACCCTGTTCCTAAAAATTTGGCCCAAGCGAGCAATGGGCTATGCTCAGGAAAATTAGGCACATATAATAAACTTAGGAAGGACACACTCATGACAATATTTACGATATAAGCATCTATTGCTCCCATGGGAAGGTCGTACTGTACCATAAAAAATGAACTTAAGGGAATACTTCCAGCCAAACCTACCATAATCAGCCATCTCAGATTGTCTTTGAAGAATGGTGTAGTGAACTGTTTGTAGCCATACTTTAGCAGTTTGTAAACAATAAATGTGTCAAGAACAAACCAGCCCCAATATGCAATAACTAGTGCTTTCCCCATATCTGGCACCCAAAAAAAGGCACCACCTATTTCATTGCCGTAATTACAAATAACTGCGATCGCAGGGATGATGACGGTTTTGTTTTTAAGGGCAACTTGAATGATAACTGTATAAGCCAAAATCCACAGTAATGCACCCGTTGTAAAAAGGACGATCTGTAAAGGAGTATAGTTACTGGTGTCGAACCAAGGGTGAGGTTCCTGGACGTATTCCCAAATTGTCATTGTCTTAAAGTTATTGATTTTGTTTAAATGATTATCACAAGTTTTAGGCCTTTGGCTGCGATTTAGAAAGCTTAATAATACCTCCAATTCCATTAGTCAACGAATGAGCAAGACGGATCAGCCAAGGGAAATTTTCATTCCATGGCAGCCCCCTTTTGAATCTTCGCTCATCATACCATCGAAATGGAGCTAGCAGCCAAGGTTCATGTAAGTTCCAGATTTTGCAAGGTTCGGCAGAGGAGCCGCTCCGTTCTAAAATAACATTCACAGCTCTTCGGGCCGATTCATTCGCTCCTTCCATGGTGGCCAAATCTGTATGAGTTCGAACGTAGTCACTTGCAAAAAATAAGTTTTCAATGTTACAATACGCATCTGGACGTAGCTCCCAAGTACGGGTATTATTGACAAGTAAAGGTTCCTTATCGACAGTTTTGAAATCTTCTTTTTTCAGCCCTGGGACATGGGTTTTCTCAAAACCTTCCAACCGCTCAGGGTTGCAATCTTTTAATTTACTTACATCCATGATCTCGTCTTGAGGTGTGGAAGGAGTATAATTAATATCACGATCCAAATTACAAGCAACGACTAAATCGGCTGTCAAAAGTGATTGGTTCTGTGCTCTCAGCCCAAGACTAAGCTGACACCAGACCTCCTCCATAATTTCCTGTTTGGTACAATCTTTTGCTGCTTTGCCATTATAGCCAAGCTGATCCCAATCACTTATATCTACTGAAATTATGCCCTTCACTTCCCCATTTCCATATTCCTCCAAATTGATCCGATTCCAAAACTGTGGCTGACTGATTGAAGTTACTGCCCAAGGAGAATTGATGATCAACATATGCCCGCGAGCGATCCTAATATCTTCTTTGAGGTAAAACTGCATTCCAGTCATCCATTGTACATCCATAGCTAGCGCTTTAATTCCGTTTAGTTGCGGATCACTTTTTAGGATATTGGCATTTAAAAGCGTTGCTGTTACTTCTACGGGCATAGCAAGAATGTAATAGTCACCTGAAACCATATTCTCTTCACCTGCTGAGTTAGAAAAAGTGATTCCCGTGATTTTCGGGCTTTTTTCTTTATCTCCAGCTTCACAATTGATTTTTTTTACCAGAGAATGATGGTGATAGTGTACTCCTTTTTGAATCACGTAATCCCTCCAAGGGAATAACCAAGCCTCATTTGTAGGTCCATTTAATACGCGATCTGTATTGGTAAATGGGTTGGCCATCTGAAAAATCAATTGTAAAAGTATGTCTCCACCTGTTCTCGTGCTGACCAACCGGGGTTTAGCCGCAACTAAGGTGCGGGTAATACCGCCTACAAAAAATTCACTATATGCCTCACTATGCTCATCAGCGCCAGTATATTCCCACCAAGCAAGCCGCTCATACTCTTGTAACCTTCGTCCGTAGCAACTTGTCATCAGCTGCCAAATCTTATCCATAAAAGAAGATATGTCTGCTTCGGTTAACCCAGTATTGTTGGTATTGATAGATTTGGCCATTACTTTCAAATCAGCTAAGCTTTTCGGGAAATTAACCAGACTGATAATTTCATCCATTCCCTCTCTACCCATTACTACCCGCTGAGTAGGAACTAGATTGTTGTATACTCCTTCCTTGTTTCCTGCAAAAGGAATTCGCTTCATGGTGTCTGTGACATGCTTATAAAAGCCAGGAAAGAATCGAAAGCCATGTTCTCCTGGAAGCGGCTTACTACTCCCTTTAGCAGTATCGGGAAGGTCAGTACTTCTCGCTTTTCCTCCGACGTAGAATGGCTGCTGCTCATAGATATGTACTTCAAATCCACGCTCTATTAATTCATGTGCAGCGCTCATTCCAGCTACGCCACCACCAGCTATTATTACTTTTTTCATTTTTTCCCGATTCTTTTTGAAAGCCCGTGGAATTAAGATAAATCCTATTAACTGAATTGCAAATTCATCTGAAAAGAAAGGTCGGTCCATGTGTCAAAAAAAGGATCCAATCAGATCCTTTTAGCCTCGGGGCCGGGTAGCCGGTAGTGAAATTCTATTAAGACCAACTGCTGATTTTTCTACGCCCAGTTTGAAATGTAAACCGACCCAATTCTCAGTACCAATTTTCAATTGGTTTAATCTGCTTTTAGCTACCAAAAGAATGAATATATTCATTTGAATTGATGGGAAAGTGAAATTACATCTACTTACAGTATGGATTAAAGCCAGCCTCAATTCCAATTCTACACTGGAATGGATGTGAATACGGAATTGCAGGAATGAGGTCAATCGAGAAAAGGAGCGGACGCCAAAACGATTGATTTTTAATCGTTTTGGGATTGCAGATCCCTAGATCAAGGTTCGAGATTACAAATCTCGAACAGCCGGGGACTCAGGAGCTGTGGGCGTTGAACTATCGATCACTATCAAAATGTTTTGCATCCGATAGCTGTACGGATTACGGTAAAGCTCACATTCTACGCCTAGCCGAAGAATCAAGATCCTCAAGTTGGGTAGAGTTTGCTCCGTAAATTAGATTAAGGTAAGGCATGTTGCTGAAACTAATACCCATCTAAAAAAGGTGGGGAGCTTAAAAATGACTTTACACGCTACTTTCATTCTTATTTAACAGTAAAATACAGGATCATAATTTTTAAAATGAAATTGAATGGCTTGATTTTTTGCCAATCGGCTACTCTGGTATCGGCTTTGACCAGATAGTCACAAAAACCAAATGGTTATGGAAACTGCTGTCATCGCTGTAATTATTGTAGTTGCTGCGTTTTTACCGTTGATATATTTTACAAGAAGAAGCTCAGATATTCGGCTAGTAGGAAGAAATCTGGTGATTCGGTATCCCATGCGTAAAAAAGAAATCAATCTGGACACAGAACTCAAAAGCTGGAAACTGCAGGAAATCAATCGCCTCTGGATTGGGAAAACCCAGGCTATAAATCTGGAACTTGAAAGCGGCAAGTGGCATCATGTTGATTCCCGATTGAACCGAGAGACTTTTAATTCGATTTATGCGGTTCTGACTGAAAATTTTGAGGAAAAGAGAAATAGAGAACATAGCTAGTTTTTTACTTTTCTTCTCGACTATTATCCGAAATATCCGAGCTCCAGGTATAACACGATAAATCAAAAAAGTCATTTCCTTTGATATCCGGATTGCAAGTTCTAGATAATATGGAGGTAAAGAATAAGGTTTGAAGCCAAGCCTCAGCTGGAGAATCTCAACCACTGGTTTTTAGGCGTCCTGTAGGGACGCTAGATTGGAAGCCCGGGGTTTCAACCCCGGGTAAAAGAATTGTATTGGTTTTTTGTTTTGGCAGGAATGAGATCAATCGAGAAAAGGAGCGGACGCCAAAATGATTGATTGTTAATCGGGTTGGGATTGCAAATCCCTAGATCAAGGATTGGGATGCATAATGGCCAATGCCAGTGAAGAAATTCCGGCAGTCATCATTCCGAAGACAAAGAGCATTCCTAAAGCCTTGTGAAGTTTTTTGCCTTTATTAAAGCTGACTACCATCGTTCCGGTTAATAAGCCAATCGAACCTCCGGCTACATAGAGGATCAGCAAAAATGTGAAGATGGATTCTTTCATAGAGATTGCTTGAAAAAGCGTGAGGGAATTAAGGTTAGATGCAAATACCGATTTGAATTAGCCAGTTTTGAATTGGTCAGCCTTTGAAACTTAAGATGGTCAGAATTAATCCTGCGAAAACGATGGCACAGGCTACAAAACAATTCCAGAAGGAATTTGGAACTGCCAGAACCTGAAGTCCCAATCCGTCCAGGCAACCAAATGACCCTTTAGGGTTTTGGTTTTTGTGGGTTTGATTGGGGGAACGTT
>JBBQDY010000203.1:0-6215 GCA_038320155.1 Cytophagales bacterium | reverse complement strand
TTCTCGTGTCCAAAGTGCCATTGCTTTTGGCGAATTAGTGATATGTCCATTTTTCGGATCACAAACGAGTGTTTCTCCTGTGCGGGAAGAAATGTTAGCCAAATGACACAGTAGGGTAGATACTGCGCCTTCTTCGATATTGGAATTTTGCTTCTCTTTACCACGAACAGCATTGAAGAAATTGACCACATGCGTTGTGCTCATATCTCCTCCACCTCCGAGTTGAGTTCCTCCCTCGGAGCCTCCGCCCATATTTTCTTTGATCAATTTTCCACCACGATCGTACTGCTTATATCCACCCCGGTTTACGAAAACCGTTCCATCAGTGCCATAGATTATGGTTCCACGATCTGAGCCATAGGTATTGTAGGAGTTTCTGCTTTTGCCATCCCATTCAATCACGGAACCGTTTTCGAATTTGAATTGTGCCTCCATGGTGTCATACATGACCCAACCATCTTTGGGAAAATGACGCTTCGCAGCCTCTACTTCCACTATACTTGGATAGTCCACTTGTAGCGCCCATCTGGCCACATCCAATTCGTGGGTAGCATTGTTTCCTGTTTCTGCAGTGCCATATTCCCAACCATACCAATGCCAATTGTAATCCCACGTGTCATGCGTGTAGGCGCGTCTTGGTGCCGGACCCTGGAATAATTCCCAATCTAAACCTTGGGGAGCTGGAGCTGCTTTTGGGTTTGGCACTTCGCCTCGGCCATTGCTGTAGAAAGCCGTTGCTTTGTAGGCTTTTCCGATTGCTCCTGCATGAATCGCAGCGATGATTTCCCGGCTTTCCGGAGCAGATCGCTGTTGGTTTCCCATCTGGACTACTTTATTGTATTTCTTTTGCAAAGCAATCAGTAATTCTCCTTCTCGTGGATTATGCGAGCAGGGCTTTTCTACATACACGTGCTTTCCTCGGTCTAGCGCAAGCCAAGTTCCCGGCGCATGCCAATGGTCAGGTGTCGCATTGATCAGGACATCAACTTCTTTGTCGTCGAGTACTTTCATAATGTTTTGCTCTTGCTTTGGGCTGTAGTCAATGTGCTTCGCAAAGTTTTTGGCAGCTTTTGGCATTTGGGATAGCATGGCATCGCAAATATAAAGCAGGTTGACATTACTGGATTTCAAACCGATTGGCTCATAAAAAGCACCTAATCTTCTTCCTAATCCAGCAATTGCAACATTCAGTCGCTCATTTGCACCAATTATATTTCCATAGGATTTGGCCGAGAAAGCCATTGATCCTAAGGCTGAGAATCCAAGCGTCGCAGCAGTAGATTTCTTAATGAATTGTCTTCTGGGATTATTTTTCATGATTGATTCTGGGTCTTAATTTAAAGTCTTGATCTTGATGTTTTTGAAGCTCACGTCATCTCCATGATCTTGAAGTAGAATGTGACCTTCTTTGGCTTCGCCAAAATTCTCCCATTTCGCATACTTGCTGATTGCCACCAAGTCTTTGAACTCCTGGGAGCCTCGCTGATACTCGAGAACTTTTACCCCGTTGAGGTAATGCGTCACTTTATTGTCGGGGGTCACAACAACTCGACCTTTATTCCATTCTCCGATAGGCTTGACAAATCGAGGCTGCTTATCTGCTTTGATTAAATCGTAAAGTGAAGCAAGCGTGCGATTCCCTGCTATTCCCATTTTAGCATCGGGGTGTTTTTCGTCGTCCAAAACCTGATATTCCAGACCGATTGCTGAGCCTTTGTTGCCTTCGGTCAAGGTCACAAAGTATTTCAAGCCACTATTTGCCCCCTCAGTAAGTTTGAAATCAAAGGCCAAATCAAAGGCTGAAAACATTTCCTTTGTCACGATATCGCCTGCGTTGGTAGATTCACCGCCATTTGATTTAGCAATGGATAAAATACCTTCGTTGATGTCCCAACCATTTTCCGGAAAGGAATCTTTGTAAGCGCCTTTCCAGCCTTCATTCGTTTTGCCATCAAAAAGTAGTCTCCAACCTAGATTTTTCTCATATTCAGTAAGATTGTTCAGCGTATTGTTTACCACGAAAATATCTGAGTTGAATGGCATCGGATCCAGATTGGTAGTTTTTACTTTCACATTTTTGAAAGTTGTCTTTCTTCCTGCATCTTCTGGTTTCTTGATGCTGTGAACCTGAAGCCCAATAAATCCGGTCTTGTCCATATCATCAACCACATAGGCTACTTCCTGACCATTGACCCAAGTTTTAATTTCGTCGCCAATGGCTTCGATACGATAGTGATTGAATTCGCCCATTTTGAAAGCTGATCTGGCGGAAGGATTTAAGTCCAATGGATACAACCAACCTCTTCTCGCCTCATCATAGATTCCTCCCGACCATGCACGCTCGCTGGGATCTGCTTCGACTTGATAGCCAAAAACCAGGCCTTTTCCTTCTTTGCCATTTGGGTCAAATTGACCTCGAGCCATCACACCGGAATTACTGGATAGGTGCTCAACTTTTAAGTCCAATTCAAGGATAAAGTCACCATAAATTTCCTCAGTGACCAAAAAAGTATTCGGCGAACCAGCTACTGCAGTGCCTACTATTTCATCATCGACTACCTCAAAAGTAGCTGTTCCTGCAACGGTTTTCCAGCCTGTAAGATCATCTCCGTTGAATAAGTTGATCCATCCATCTTGGACTTCGGCGGAGGATTTACCACAGCTATTAAGGGTAATTAGTAAGGCAAAAGCCAAACTTATTTTGGGTATGTATTTCATAAAATAGTTATTGTTTACTTAAAATTCAGGATTATAGGTTGCCAGAACAAGTCTAAACAGTTTCAAACTACGCAATCGATTGCGATTTTTTTACGGTTTAATGTTGAAAGGATTTTGACTGTTAGGAGCGGAAAAGTTCCGATTGGAGTGCTTACTTTTGACCATGCTTGATTTTAATCTCAAAGGAAAAGTCTTTATCACTTGTAAAGATCGGTCTGTTGCTTACCTCGAAAAAGAAGTCCGTGAACTAGGATTCGTACCCGAAGCCGTCACTCGTACGGGAATAGAATTGAAGGCTTCTCTGGAAGAATGCATGGACCTAAATCTCCATTTGCGAACAGCTTCGCAGGTGCTCTATGAAATCAAATCATTTTACCTTCAAAATGCGGATGATATTTATCGAAGGTTTAAGGCTATTCCTTGGGAAGAGTACCTTGATGTAGATGGTTATTTCTCAGTTGGTACTGTAGCAGATAATGAAAGCGTCACCACGCCGCTGATTGTCAATGTAAAGGTGAAGGATGCGATTGTTGATCGATTCCGAGAATTGAAAGGTCGGAGACCGGATTCAGGCTCGGACTTCGACGGCTTGGTTTTTCAAGTTTACTGGAAAGAGACGCAAGCTTCTGTCTATATAAATACTACCGGTGAAACGCTCGGCAAGCATGGCTATCGCAAGATCCCTGGAAAAGCTCCGATGATGGAGGCTTTAGCCGCGGCGACGATCTATGCCACTGAGTGGAATACGCGAGTGCCTTTCATCAATCCTATGTGCGGGTCTGGTACATTGGCGATCGAAGCAGCCTTAATGGCAACCAATCGCTATCCTGGTTTGTATCGAGATCACTATTCTTTTCAGCATTTGATCGGCTATGATGAGCAGGCTTTTTTGGCAAAGAAGAAAAAGTTGGAAGAAAAGATTCGTGAGATTCCGGAATTGAAAATCATCGCTTCAGATATTTCCCTTCAGGCGATCGCTTTTGCGAAAGAGAATGCCATCACCGCAGGAGTCGATCACATGATTGATTTTCAGGTTTGCGATTTTGCAGAAACAGAAATCCCAGAAAAACCGAGAGGAGTGATCATGTTTAATCCCGAATACGGAGAGCGACTTGGAGAAAATGATGAATTGGAAGTTACCTACAAGCGAATGGGGGATTTTATGAAGCAGGAATGCCCAGGATATCGGGGCTATATTTTTACCGGAAATATGGAACTGGCAAAAAAGATCGGACTAAAAGCCAGCCGAAGAATCGAGTTTTGGAACGGCACGATTGACTGCCGACTGCTGCGATACGATATGTATGAAGGTAAAAAATCAGAAATCTAAAGTCAGAAGTTTGAAAATTTCAGACTTCTGACTTTAAACTTCATACTTATTATTGGTGTTCGTCTCGCAATAAATCATTCACGGTTTTCACCGGATTGAAGGTAATTAGCGGAACTTCTACGAAGATGGTATTCCAGCCTGCCATGGCTCCATTCCAAAGGCCCGGAAGTTCCAAGGCTTTTAATTCACGACCACTTTTAGATTTCTCTGTGATAAAGCCAGTTTTCATATCCCTGAATTCCATCAAGTCAAATGATTCGCCTTGATAGTTTCTAGTGCCACATACCAAGTCCACAGGGTTAAAGTGAGTAGCGGCATTCAAATGTGCCAAGGATTCTGGATCATTTAAATCGATTTGGGCAGTTTCAAGAATTTGAAGGGATTGTGAACCATCAGCTTCCTTGATCCAAAATGGTCCGCCTCCAGGTTCGCCGGTATTTTTTACCATGCCACAGACCCGGATCGGTCTGTTTAGCTTTGCTTTTAAATACGCGATTTGATATTCAGATGTATTGGTTTCAAAGTTATCCGGCAATTTGGCGCCGAGTTCATTCGTAAATACCGACTTGGCTAAAGTCAGGGTTTCTTTAGAGGTTGAGGAATCAATGGCACGTAAAGCTTCAAACACTTTGGATTGAATTTTCAACAAAAGTCCTCCAATCGCCATTTTGTAATTTTTGGTTTCTCCTTTCAAGCGATCGGGTACCACATTGTCAATATTCTTGATAAAAATTAGATCTGCAGAAATATCATTTAGATTATCCAACAAAGCTCCGTGACCTGCTGGCCGGAAAAGGATACTTCCATCTTCCTCCAAAAATGGCTCATTCGAAGAGTCCACAGCAATGGTGTCTGTAGATTTTTTCTGAGTGGAATAGCTGATATCAAACTCAACACCCGAAGATTGGGAAAGCTCCGGTACGATGGAATCAATCTCCGCTTTGAATTTGGATTGATGTTCAGGGGATACTGTGAAGTGAATTTTGACTTTATTGCCTGAACCCAAAGCATACTGGACGCCTTCGATCAAATGCTCATGCGCCGGTGTTCTTCGCTTGTCTGGATAAGAGTGGAAGCGTAACAAACCCTTTGGAAGATTTCCGTATCCCAGACCTTCATCCAATAAAAGCGCAGCCAAAATCCCTTTGTAATCTTTGGTGTCAAGTGACATTGAAATACTACTCCCTTGACTTTTCAAGGCTTCGTCAAGGTCATCATAGAAGGCAAATTTCTCAATGTTATTCATAAATTTTTGGACAAAGGTACTTTGACTCAAATCACCGTCACCTTCCAGAAAAGCAAATAAATCCTTAAACATTCGCGATGCAGCTCCACTTGCTGGTACAAATTTCACGACTTCGATGCCTGCAGCTTGTTCGGGATAAGCAGTTAGATAATGATCTAAATCACTTGAATCCAAAACTTTAATTCCATCAGCTGGGGTGGCAGGGGCGGTGATATTTAAAAAGGGGAATCCATTTTTGAAATTTTCGATTTGGGAAAAGGCAACCTCAGGGTTCATTCCCTGTTTGCTTATTTGTTCGTTCAGACTTGTATTCATGGCTTTGGGTTTCGAAAAGTTTAACTGTAAGATAATAGCCAGAACTAGTTTACTCAAGCAGAATAGAATTTTTTTGGAATGTTTTTTCAACCGCCATGGCCGCGAAGGTTTCCCTAAGGGGCGCAAAGCAAATGTTAGAGAATGGATATGTTCATAAGAAAAAATCCCACCAACCTTCCTTTCAGACATGTTCTCACGCACTTGGTTCTTGTGTTTTTAATAGATTTGAGAAAAAAATTGAAAAAGGAATTCCTACGAATTGCATTCTTGTAGCTTTTGAGACCTGCATAAATCTGCGTTTTAATCCGTGAAAATCTGCGGGAAATAAAGAAGAGGTTCCCACAGATCTGGTTCTTTTATTTTTTTGAGATCTGTGATAATCTGTGTTATAATCCGTGAATATCTGTGGGAAAAAAAATATTTGCTTTCCGTCAAAATCTGCGGGAAATAAAGAAGGGGTTCCCACAGATCTACACAGAAAAAGTCACAGATTCACACAGATCTGGTTCTTTTTCTTTTTGAGATCTGTGATAATCTGTGTTATAATCCGTGAATATCTGTGGGAAAAAAAATATTTGCTTTCCGTCAAAATCTACGGGAAATAAA
>JBBQDY010000202.1:0-6221 GCA_038320155.1 Cytophagales bacterium | reverse complement strand
ATTTCAATTTTTTCACCTGGCTGATCTGATTCTAGCCGGATCCTGATTTGATCAGTTATTTGAGAGGAATACCCAATTTGGATATGCAATCCTACAAATAGAATTACGAGCGCAATTGACCGATTAAGCACTACTATTGAACCTGAAAATCCTGATATTTTCTCCCTAATTCCCAAGCGGCTTTCAGCATTTCCAAAAAGTCCCCCATGCGATGGAGTGGAATTAAATTCGGTCCGTCACTTAAAGCTTTCGCCGGTTCTGGATGGGTTTCGATAAAAAATCCATCAATCCCTGTCGCTGCCGCCGCCCGAGCTAAAATCGGAGCAAACTCCCGCTGACCTCCACTTGAACCGCCCTCTCCACCAGGTTGCTGGACGGAATGGGTAATATCAAAAACAACTGGCGCAAACTGCCTCATAATCGGTAGACCTCTCATATCGACCACCAGATTGTGATAGCCCAGAGAAAACCCACGTTCAGTTAAGCAAACATTTTCATTTCCGGTTGACCTTACTTTAGTCACGGCATATTGCATATCCTCAGGAGCCATAAACTGACCACGCTTGATTTTGACTGCTTTTCCGGTATTCCCAGCTGCTAAAAGCAAATCGGTTTGTCTGCAAAGAAATGCTGGAATCTGAAGTACATCTGCCACCTCTGCGACTTCTGCTGCTTGGTAGCTTTCATGAATATCAGTGACCAATGGCACCTGAAGCGCTTTTCCAACACGCTGCAAAACCTCTAGCGATTTATCCATTCCAATACTCCGAAATGAACCGGATGAGGTTCGGTTAGCCTTATCAAAAGAAGCTTTGAACACATACGAAAATCCGTGCTGATCCGCCCAAGCTTTCACTTTGGTGCCGATCTCCAAACAGATATCAAAACTCTCAACCGCACAAGGGCCCGAGAATAATACCGGCTTATCTTTACCCAAAATTACCGAATCAGTGATTTTCATGATTTGATCAGTTCTATTCATCTTCCTTTTGAGTTAATTTTTCTATGATAGGGACTAAGAATCCTTGGGCATGCAAGATCAAATCTCCAACTTCTCTGAATACCCCATTTCCACCGGCAAATCTTGAAATATAGTGGCAATAGGGTTTAATATATTCTAAAGCATCCGAAGGAGAAACTGCTAAGCCAACTCTAACTAAGATCGGCAAATCAATCAGATCATCTCCGATATAAGCAACTTCCTCCGCCTCGAGCTCCAACGTCTCCAGTACCTCTTGAAATTTTTTACCCTTATTCTTGACTCCATGATAATGAAAATCAAATTTCAACTCCTCGCATCTATTCACGACTACCGGAGATTCCCGACCAGTGATCGCTCCTATCATAAGCCTATTTCGACGTAGGTGATGCACAATCAATCCGTCTTTGACTTGATACTTCTTATATTCAAGCTCATCGTTATCATAGATGATTCCACCGTCAGTCATTACTCCGTCGATGTCCGTAATTAGAAGCCGGATCTTTGCTGCCCGCTCAAAAATTTCAGCTGAGACATTGGCGAAATAATCAGAGATTATTTTTTCTGTTTCCATTGGATCGAATATAAGTCCAGTCTTCGTTGTTCAAGGTTTCTCACACTTCCAGCCTTCCGCAGCTTGGTTAATAAATCCAAGTCCACATCGGCAACGATAATAGTTTCTTCATTTTCTGAAGCTTGAGCCACAATGGCATCATGAGGGAAAGAGAAATCAGAAGGAGAGAAAATTGCAGCCTGAGAATACTGAATATCCATATTTTCCACTTTAGGAAGATTTCCTACCGAGCCGCTGATCGCCACATAGCACTCATTTTCGATGGCTCGTGCCCTTGAGCAGGTATTTACTCTTAAAAATGCATTTTTGGTATCCGTCCAAAATGGAACAAATAAAATATCCATTTCTTGCTCTGCCAAGATTCTCCCCAACTCAGGAAATTCAACATCATAACAGATCAAAATTCCAATTCGACCCGCATCTGTTTCAAATACATTTATACCGTTTCCACCCTGCAAGCCCCAATAAGAGGATTCATCGGGGGTGATATGAAGTTTATATTGTTTGTCTTGTGTACCATCACGCCGGCATAGGTAGCTGACATTTCGAAGTTTTTTACCATCGTACTCCGGCATGGAACCAGCGATGATGTTCACATTATAAGAAACTGCCAAATCACTCATTCTACTGACAATCTCATCTGTATAGTCAGCCAAATTTCGAATAGCTTCTGAAGCGTCCATGTCATTGAACCCGGCCAAAAGTGGGGCGTTGAAAAACTCTGGAAGCAGACAGAAGTCTGATTTGTATCCCGATACAGTATCCACGAAAAACTCCACTTGCTGCATCAAATCATCCACATTGGAAAAGCGGCGCATTTTCCATTGGACTAAACCCAGTCTCACGATAGACTTTTTATTCCCAATTAGCTTTTCATCCTTTTCATAATAGATATTAATCCACTCCAGAAGTGTTGCATAAGCGCGTGAATCAAGATCTGAAGGCAAGTATTTAGTGATCACTTTTCGGACGTGAAACTCATTGGCAAGCTGAAAAGACAAAACCGGATCAAAAACCTCTTTATTTTTGACAAGCTCAATATATTTACGTGGGGTCATCTCGTCTGCATATTTGGAATAGCCAGGGATTCGACCTCCTGCAATGATAGATCGGAGGTTTAGGTTTTCGCAAAGTTCTTTTCGCGCATCATACAATCTTCTGCCGATTCGCATTCCACGATAGTCTGCATGGACAAATACATCTGTACCATAAAGTGTGTCCCCGTCATCATCGTGCGTATCAAACTTACCGAAGCCGGTGATTTGGTCATAGGTATGATTATCTCCAAACCGAGTATAGTCCACGATTAGACTAAGTGCAGCTGCTACTACAATTCCATTATCCTCTATACAAATCTGGCCTTCAGGAAAGGCCTTCAATTGGTTTTTTAATTCTGCTTTGGTCCAAGCTCCGCCTTGATTTCGGTAGATGGATATCATAATTTCCTGGATATCCTCGTAATCGGAAAGCTTGATATTTCGAAGTTTTAGTCTATGCTCTAGTTCTTCCCTGTGTTTGCTCATGGGTCAAAATTAGCCAAAACTATCTAATAATCTGGTATTGAGATTTCTATTAAAATGGCAACAAGAATCCTTCTGGATGATTTTTTGATTAACTTTCTAGGGTAAAATTAAGATACATTTCAAAATAAACTGTTAGGTTTAAAGAAGTCCAATTCAACTAGATGGAACAAAATATCAACGTAGTAGCAAAAGAAAAAGCCCAAGGTGTCCTCGACTGGTTTGAGGAAATAATGAATTTGAGCCTATTCAATTTAGGAGATTCAAAATTGACTATTGGGTTGGTAATTACGTTGATACTTTCCTTTGTTATACTTTTTGTCGGAGCGGAATGGATTCGAAAACTTACTGTCACCAAGATTCTCAGTAGGTACCGATTGGATCTCGGTACCCGAAAGTCCATTGGAACCATGGTCAAGTACTTTTTGATCCTAGCAGGAATTTTCTCTATTCTTCAGACAAACGGTCTAGATTTGAGTGCTTTTGGTATTTTGGCTGGTGCTGTCGGTGTGGGTATCGGTTTTGGTTTACAAAACATCACCAACAACTTTATCAGTGGTCTAATTATACTTTTTGAGCAACCCATCAAAGAGGGAGATCGGATAGAAGTTGGGGACGTTTCGGGAGATGTAATCAAAATCTCGGCACGATCCACCATGATCGTGACCAATGATAACATCAGCATTATTGTCCCGAATAGCCAATTTATTGACAGCCAAGTCATCAATTGGTCTCATAACGACCGCAATATTCGATTCAATTTTCCCGTAGGTGTCTCTTATAAGGAAGATCCTCAAAAAATAAAAAAGATCTTATTGGAGGTAGCCAAGAATAACAGTGGGGTATTGAATTTGCCAGAGCCGGATGTATTGTTCGAAGAGTTCGGAGATAGCAGCTTGAATTTCAACCTTCGGGTTTGGAGTTCTGAGTATATCAATAGACCTAAAGTCCTGAAGAGTCAATTGTATTATGAGGTTTTCAAGAGGTTTAAGGAAGAAGGCGTTGAGATTCCTTTCCCACAGCGAGACCTTCATTTAAGTTCTGGATTTGAAAATCTGATAAATAAGTCTAATTTTCAGGCAGATAAAGATTAAAAGAAAAGAGTAAAGTCTAAATATGAAAAAACTAATTTTAATTTTTCTTTTTTTCTACGTTGCCTCTGCTTACTCGCAAAGCTTCTATCGCTATCGTTTCGAAGAACCATGGTCGATATCAGCAAGTATTGGTCCCACGCAATATTTCGGAGAACTCTATTCATTTTGGAAATACAACGAAGGTATTCAACCTGATTGGAACGCTAATTTTGCCTTCCATTATACTTTCGGGACACATTTGAGAGCAAGAGGAGAAGCATCTTACATTAAAATGTCTGGTGCTGATTTGCCTTCTGATCCAAGGGCTTTTCGGACTCCGAGAAACCTGACATTTAGAGCTAAAAACTGGGAGCTAACAGGAATAGTGGAGTATTATCTATTCCCGGTAAAAACGCAAAATATCAATCGGCCTCTTTGGAACCCTTATATTTTTGTGGGTTTGGGCATGTCTACTAATAATCCTGAAACTCAGTTGGATGGTAACTGGGTGGACCTTCGACCGCTCCAACTTGAAAACAATCCTTATGAGCGATATATTGTCGTGATTCCTTCGGGGATTGGCTTAAAGTATAAATTCAACGTTTACATGGATTTTACATTAGAGGGGAATTATCGCTGGACATTTACAGATTATATGGATGACATTTCTGCATATAACGTCAGTGAATTTTACCTCGATCTCGTGGATGATTACGTTACTGGAAACAACCCAGACCGCCTACGTCTCGCTATTAGAAATCCTAGTTTCATCGATGAAAATGGACTCCCAAATGTAGATAAAATCCTAAGAAACGGTGGCAGAATCCGAAGAGGTTCTGGACTTACCCATCGCTTCGATGGCTATATGACGGTGAATCTTGGTGTGGAAATCCACTTATCAAAGGATATCTTCGACAACTGGTTCTTACGAAATCGGATTTACGAAAAGCGCTTCAGATTCTGGTAAGCTAGTATTTAATACTCATCACTCCTAAATCACCTTTAAATAATAAGGTCTCAGTTGTGCCTATTTGATAAGCGGGTGCATGGCCATGGTCACCTGTGAGAAGAATAATCCAATTGATATGCTGAGCCGCTGCAAAAGCAATCATTCCCTTTTCTATCTCCGAATCATTGAAAATATGATCATGGAAAGTCAGCTCTTCATTCCCTTTCATAAATGCATTCATCCCGGAAGTAACTTCTGCGGTAGCCTTAAAATGTAAGGGAATATTGACATAGAGTAGATGAACGCTACTTTTGAATAGCTTAATGAAAGGTTTGATTTTATCAAAAGCCAATTTGGCTTTGGGGCTAAAATCAGATGCAAAAGCGACCTTTCGGAAATCATTCCCATCAAGGGGTTTTTTCACTGCCAAAACAGGGCAGGAAGCTTTTCGAAGTACTTTTTGTAAGGTAGACCCGATAAAATTTCCCTCAGTATATCCTTTGCCATAAGCTCCCAGAACCACAAGATCTGGGCTTTCTTCTTCGATTACCCTAAGAATTAATTCATTTGGGACCCCTATTCGAATAATTTGTCGGATAGGCGCTTTTGCGGGTGCAATATTTTGAATATGAGTTGGAAGGACTTCCGTAGCTTCCTCAAATTCCTCTATCAATTCTGGATAGTTCTTTCTCGCATTAGTTGAGATCAAATCCCAATCTATTTCTGAGGGAATAATCGTGACACAGAGGATCTCTGCTCCGGACTTAGAACTGATTTTTTGAGCAGTTTTAAGTGCCGCCACTGAATAAGAGGAAAAGTCAAAAGGAACGAGGAGCTTTTTCATGGGAAAATAAAAATTGATTGATTACCAATTTCAACCCATTAAATCCATTTTCAAATGTCAAAAATCAGCTAATCTCATGATAAAAATTAGCAAAAATGAGGACTAAAGGTCCATTTCCATCTTTACATCACAACGACAATATTTACCTGCCTCTGGAACCACCGACTTAAAACCAAGCTTTTCATAAATACGAAGTGCTGCTTTTAGTTTGGTATTGCTATATAGAATAAGCTTTTTGCCTCCCATTTCTCGGGCTTTAGCAATAATAGATTGTCCTAATAA
>JBBQDY010000201.1:0-6226 GCA_038320155.1 Cytophagales bacterium | reverse complement strand
AAGCTATTCCCCTCGGATAGGCGAGCGAGGACCTTATGATTATCGGATCGAACAACCCGCTGAGATGATTTTTGAGACGATGCTCGAATACCGGAGAAAGCTTTTTGGCTATTTCGATATGGCATTATTTATTGACGCTGGCAATTCCTGGATGATCGGGGCTGACAATTCACGACCAGGATCAGACTTTAGATTTGACCGGTTTTACAAAGAACTCGCCGTGGGTACAGGGATCGGTCTACGAATGGATTTTGATTTCTTGGTAATCAGACTGGATATGGCCACCAAAGCCATAGATCCTTCTCAAGCAGAGGGCGATCGATGGGTGCTAGACAATGTGACATTTAGAAATCCACTTGGAGTCAAAGGACAGACCGTGCTCAATTTTGGTATCGGATATCCTTTCTAATTCATTTAGTAAAAAATGGCAAGAAAAACAAAAGAAGAAATAGCTGAAATTTATCAACAATTGCAGGAATACATTTGCGATAAAATAGCCGTAGCAGATGGGACTGGATATTTTGAGGAAGACAAATGGAATAGGCCGGAAGGTGGTGGCGGTAGAACTAGAATCTTCCGAAACGGTGAAATTCTTGAGAAAGCAGGAATCGCTTTCTCCGCTGTTCATGGGCCCACTCCAAAAAAGATTTTGGAGAAACTTGGTTTGGCCGAAGCTGATTTTTTTGCGACAGGAGTTTCAATAGTGATTCACCCCAACAGCCCAATGGTCCCGATCATTCATATGAATATCCGGTACTTTGAAATGGAAAATGGGTTACATTGGTTTGGAGGGGGAATTGACCTTACTCCCCATTACATCGTACCTGCCGACGCTGCCTATTTTCATGAAAAATTAAAAACTACTTGCGACAAATTTGATACTGGTTATTATGAAAAATTTAAATCTTGGGCAGATGATTACTTCTTTATCAAACATCGAAACGAAACTCGTGGGATTGGTGGAATATTTTACGATAGGCTGGAAGCCACTTCCGATACCCATTTTGAAAATTTATTAGAGTTCAGTTTGGCTCTGGGACGGTTATTCCCGGAAATTTATGGGCATTTTATGAGACGAAATTCTACAATCCAATTTGGAGAAAAGGAAAAATCTTGGCAAAATTTGCGCAGAGGACGCTATGTGGAGTTCAATTTGGTTTGGGACGCTGGGACTAAGTTTGGATTAGATACCAACGGTAGAACTGAAAGTATCCTGATGAGTATGCCTCCGGTAGCTAATTGGGAATACATGTACGAACCAGAAGAAAACAGCCCAGAGGAATTTACGCTAGCGCATTTAAAGAAAGGCATTGATTGGTTAAGCTATTCCAAAAATGATTGAAAAACTAAAAGGCCTTGATGAAAAGCTCTTCATCTGGCTAAATTCGTTTCATGCTGATTGGCTAGATCCAGTCATGCTTCAGATGAGTGAGACAGTTACTTGGTTTCCTCTTTATGCAATCCTCATTTATTTGATTTATCGTGCGGACAATAAAGGGATCTGGTGGGCATTGGGCGGAGCTGCAATCACTATTTTGATTTCTGATCAGGTTACCTCCGGATTCATGAAGCCATTTTTTGAGCGATTGAGACCTTGCCATGAAGAAAGACTGGAAGGAATTATTCATAATTATGAGCGATGTGGGGGACTCTTCGGGTTTGTTTCCTCCCATGCTGCAAATACTTTTGCAATCGCCATATTTCTGAACCTGAAACTGCAAGAAAAACTTCCTTATTTAAAATGGCTATTTCTTTGGGCATTCATCATTTCTTATACCCGGATCTATCTCGGAGTCCATTATCCCATTGATATTTTCGTTGGTGCTCTAGTTGGCATCACTGCAGGATGGCTGACTTGGTTTTTGACGGTAATAGTAAGACGAGAAATCCTGAAAAATTTTTTAAAATAAAAGAGTGGTAGACTTCTTCCGGTAGCATGAAATTAGTTCTGATTCTAGTTTAGTAGACTAGATTTCCTTTATCCAATCCTACGTAAAAAAACAGCGAGCCTGAATTCAAATACACTTTTAAAAACAATTTAAGCCTGACATTGTTTTAGTTAAATTAATCAACTCTAAGAAATTTTATCACTGTCCGACTTTCAAGATTTCAATTATTCAGATTTCCTGACCAAGTTTCTTGAATTAGTATTTGATAAAACCCCAATGCTAACCATCTTAGTGGATTCCAATTTTAATCACCCTAATACTATTGGATAATAATCCTCTTCTGACAATTAGAAGACCACTATCAACTTAATAATACCTATAAGGTCGTGCTCAATCACAATTGGCAAATTAAGGAATGGCTTGGTTTACGTTCTAGGCAGTCTTAGGAGCTTTCACATGAGAAATCTTTCGTGAAGTAGGGCTAAGCAATCTATTGACTGAATTCCTTGCTATTATTAAGGCTTTCAATTTCAAGATTGAAATATTATCCAGCTAGTCTTTAAATCAAAAATTTAACTTCAACTGGTTATGCTAAAAAATCTTTTCATACTATCCATCCTGATTCTTACAGCATTTTCTGCTAAAGCTCAAATTGAAACAATCAATTTGGATATCATATCAGGTAAGCTAAATGGAGCCAATCCGATTCCAGCAGAGCAAGAATTTTATATTCAAGGCTCAGTCCCTGACCAAATAGAAATGGTGAAATTGATCATTTATCCCTCAAAAAAAACAGAAAAGGCTGGTAACTCTTATTTGTGGAAAGCTCCTTTTGGCTACAATGAATTATCATATCAGATTTTTGTAGCAGATCCATTACGTTCAAGCCAAGATTATCACTTAGAGTTTAGCTTTTATCAGAAGGCTGGCAAAGAGCAAATCGAGGAGCTAACCCGGCTGATCAGTCAGAATATCAAATCTTATCTTTCTACCATCACCACGATCAAGAAAAGGGGGATCAACTTTTCTGAATCCAATGAGGTAATTCTTGCTAACCTAGCGAAAATAGTAGAACGCGGAGCTTATTATTTTGAACTTCCCAATGGAGAAAAATTCCCTGGTTTCAGCGACATCACCAGAGCTAAAATTGAGCAGCGGGAAAAACTGAAATTGGGTAGAGCGAAATACAATACCACAAAAGTCGCTGAAAATGAAAATGTCAGAGCAGTATATGCAGCGAAATATTTGACGGAATTGAATACTATTTTAGCGGCAGAGCTTGCTCAATACCTTAGTCCTAACATGTTGGTGAGAGTGGACGAGAAGATTTTTGAAAAATACCCAACTGAAAATACAGCCAATGTTATTCCGATCAATTTTGGCTATGGAGCGATTTCCTTGAGTAAAGGCTTGCCGGATCAAGAGTTTGCTTACAGCCCTTATGTCGGATTTTCTTTCCCATTGGGCAATCGGACATTTGCGAGATTTATGAACAATCTTTCCATTTCAACGGGAGCATTTATCTCAGGAAAAATGGAAAATGGACTGGGCGAAAAAATCTCTGGACCACTCGCCGATCGCCCGGTATATGTAGGCTTGGGATATAATTTTTTCCGGATTATACGGCTCAATGCAGGTGGAACATTTATCACTACCGAACAACGAGGTGGTTCAAATGTAAACAGTTTCCAGCCTTTTGTAGGCTTGAGTGCTGAATTCAATCTTTGGTTAGGCTTTGGGAAAAAGAAATAAGGATATGAAAAAGCTACTTACAAGTATTCTGGTTCTTTTAATAACATTCGCAGCTCAGGCTCAACTCCACGGGAATAAATGGAGATTTGGTGTCAGTGCAGGTGTCACTAACTATGTGGGCGATATCCGACCATTTAGTGTTTCGAATTTTGAAAATTTCACGAAGCTCTACAAACGTTACGAAACCTATTCAGAGCAACTGTCCTATCAAGCATCATTGGAATATGCGTTGGGCAATTCTGTAGGATTAATGCTCACAGCGGGAAGCTATCAATTTGGATCTGCTGATCGATTTGTCAAAAATGACGGGACACTCTATCCAGCAGGACCAAATTTCGACCGAGCATTAAATTTCCAAACCGACCTCTACGATGCAGGCTTGTCTTTCGTGTTCAAGCCGGACAATAATTGGTTGCTATCAGGAAAATCATTTTTTGCGCCTTATTTGACCTTAGGTTTAGGTGTACAGACCTTCAGTGTTTCAGGTGACTTGCTCGATGCCGATGGGACTCGCTACAATTATAAAAATCAAAACACCATCCCTGATGGGAGTTTTGAGACAAAATTACATACCCTGAACACTGAAAACCCAGATGGTTATGATCGCACCACGCTATACGCAAATCTGGGTTTAGGAGTAAGATTTCGGATTACCAAATCGCTCGAATTGTTTGCCCAGACGGATTTCAAGCGTGCGAATACAGATTATTTGGATGATGTTTCGGGTACATATCGAACAAGCTATGACAATAGCTTCCAGCAGTATGCTGCGAAACCCGGCACAAACTTAGTTACTAACAAAAACCCAAACCGAGGAAATCCTAACTCCAAAGGAGACTGGTATATCTATCATGGCATGGGAATCAAGTTTAGCTTCGGCGCGAACAAAGAAGCTTTTAGACCACCTGTAATCACTCAGCGCTATACATACGTTCCAAATGAGCTTGCTCAAAATCAGGTAAAAGTTAAAGAACCTGCAAGTCATACCCCGACTCAAACTACCAAACCGACCCAAACTATTAATAACTATATCACTGTAATTCAATTACCGAAGAATGAATCGCTCAAATCTTCCAAGCCTAAAATCGATTCTGCATTTCAGGTGAGAAAACAAGAGCTAATTGATTCCTTGAGGCTTCGAGAGGAAGTATTAAATATTGAATTCAAACAAGCTGAGAATGAGCTCGACTCCATAAATCAAGCGATTACATTAGCGGAAAGTGATACTACGGCATCTGATAGCATACAAGCCACAAGACTCGATGTAATCGAAGAGGAAAAGTCCCTCGCTCAGGAAAAACTGACAAGTCTTTCCTCACTTAAAAGTGAAAATAGATTCAAACTTGACTCGCTACTTCAAGTACCAGATCAGCTTATGGACATGGATTCTACTATCGATTCCAGTGCGGTTGTTCAGGAATTGATTGTCTATCCCGGACAAGTCAGTCGGATCTTGTATTCTGCTAATTCGAAGAATGTTTTGCCATCCGATATCACAAACACAGGGACGACCTTGATACAAACAAGTGAATCCAGTCCGGAAACAATGATTCAAAGGGAGTTTGAAACCGAAATGGCCGAATTCAGATCTGAAATGCTTCAGGCTCAAGCGAAACGTGATTCAGCATTAATCATGGCTTTGGCCAATAGATCATTGAGAGTAGAAGAGGAAGAAGATCTAGAACCAATAACCACTGTGGTCCAAGCTGATCCGCAAGAAATCAGCATAACCCAACAAGAGGTAGATGATAAAACTTTCAGAAAAATCCAGCGGAACCAGGAAAAGTCCATAAATCGCTTAGAAAATCTTGAGGAGAAAAATAATAGACTTCTTAGAGATGCCTTGCTAATAGGAGGAACTGCCGCAGCTACGACAGCAATCACCAACGATCGCAAAGATAAAACTACTTCTGCTGATACGGCTTTAGTGGCAAAAGTCCAAGAACCTATCGCAACGGATTCCATCAATCTACCAAAAACAAACGTTATTCCGGTACCGGTACCTGGCCCCACTGAACCAGTAATCAGAATAGATACGGTATTTGTGGAAAACGAGAAATCCGCATCGCCGAGGCAAGCGAAAATTGAAGTCTATTTTGAAATTAATAAAACCACACTTTCGAAATCTGAAATCGCAAAATTAGATCCGCTCAAAAACCTCATTGAGAGAAATCCTCAGGAGTATTTAGAACTTACTGGCTTTGCTGACAATACAGGTTCAATCGCCTACAATTTAAAGCTTACCGAAAAACGAGTTGAATCGGTGAAAAAAATTCTGATGGAACAGTATCAGATACCTGAGGAAAAAATCAAGGCAGGAGATGGAGGATTAATTGTCAGAGGAAGAAATTCGGGTTCTAAAGAAAAAGACAGAAAGGTGGAAATCAACCTTATCAACGAATAGCAGTTTGAAAGAAGTATAGCAAACAGACCTTTAGCAAATACTGCAAAAAGAATTATGTGTACCCTCATAAGTGCACGTAAGGAATTAAAACAAAATCTTGATCGGATTCGGATCAAATTCCCCTTTTTCAAAGGGGGCAGGGGGGATTTTTCAAATCAAAACAGTAACAAATATGGCTACG
>JBBQDY010000200.1:0-6240 GCA_038320155.1 Cytophagales bacterium | reverse complement strand
TCCGGAAATTATCGACAAAACCCCTCCTACCCCGCAAAAAATCGCCATCGTGCCACTTCACATCGACTCACGAGTTAATGGAAAGTTTCAGCGACTGGAAGTTACTCCAGTGCTATCTGGTTCAGGATACAAGCTCCCTGCAACAACTCAAATCACTGGAAAAGTCGGGATTGAAATTCAAAGCTTTGATGAGCTTGATGGTGCCGCCAATCGAAACGGGTTTCCCACATTCGAACTTTCGGATGAATCTGGATTGGTTTATAAGCAAGTCGTAGATATTGTCGATTTTAATTTTAGCAGGCAATTCTTATTATACACTCATCAAAATAGATTTTCGAAGCTATATGCTCAGCCTAATTTAAAGTTTGATTTTATTTCTCCAAAAAGCCCAGACGCAGGCCACTTGGAATTGGAACTCAACAAAAAGAAAACCTATACCCTTGCACTTCGCGACGCGTACGATAATGAGCGAAAGATTGAATTTTCGCTCCAAGGGCAAGATCTTGAGCGAAATGTCAGTGATGGTGGGGCACCGTCCAGAGCGACCGTTTCTTATATCGGAAATATCCTGAAGATCAAGGCTCCCATTGCTCAGAACGGTGGTTTGGCGAAATTCTTTGTAGGCGCGCATTCATTTGAGATGCTTCCCGCCTATCAGGATAGCCAAAGCAGAACTTACCTCTGGGACATGGATTTCGGTATTCCTGAGGAAATCGATATATGTTCTGAGGTTGTGATGCTGAACATTAAGGCCATAATCCCCGCCGGAAAAGAGCAGTTTTTTGCTGATCCAAAGGTTCAGATTCGCTTCGACAAACAGACTGTTTTAGATGATTTATTCCTACGAATCAAGCACTCAGGCAGCGCTTCAAACCCACAATTGGTAATCAATGAAGGAAATGAATTCCTCTGGAACTCGATGGATATCACCTGGGACGTCACAGGATTCACAGGAAATAAGAACAGCTATTATGTATACCAACAGAATGGAAACGGTGGTAAATCATTCGTTGGGGGAACATGGGACGGGAATACGATCCGGTTCAAAACCAGAAATTTTGGTACTTTTGTTTTAGCCCAGGATAATGTCAAACCAACCATTTCGCCTGTACGAGTCAGCAGTTCTGAGCTTCGATTCACGATCAAGGACAATTCGTCTGGAATTAAAAGCTTCGAAGCAACTGTAAATGGGAAGTGGATCTTAATGCGATATGAGCATAAGCAGGCAGTTATTTGGTCAGAAAAATCGGAAGAACAACCCTTCAAAGGTCCTGTTATTCTTAAAGTAACTGACAATGCTGGAAATATTACCGAGTGGAAGGGGATGCTTTAACTAATTTTTCATCAAAAAAAACAAAGATTATGTCACTAGAAATTGGCCAAAAGGCACCAGAATTCGAGGCTAAAATTGAAACCGGAGAAAGCATCAAACTTTCCGATTACCAAGGCAAGAAAGTGGTTCTCTATTTTTACCCAAAAGACGCCACCCCGGGATGTACTGCGCAAGCTTGTAATTTGAGAGACAATTACGAGACGCTACAAAAAGCAGGTTATATAGTATTTGGAATCAGCTCTGACGCAGAAAAATCCCATGTTAAATTCATCGAAAAGCAATCACTTCCTTTTTCGCTCATTGCAGACACAGATTTGAAAGTTCACGAGGCTTATGGCACTTGGATTGAAAAATCTATGTACGGTAGAAAATATATGGGAACTGCCCGAACCACATTTGTCATCGATGAGAAAGGGAACATCTCTGAAATCATCGAAAAAGTAAACACAAAAGATCACACAGCACAAATTTTAAAATAACCCCTTCCTAATGGAAAAACAATCAATCGAACAACTCCAGACGATCGCTTCTCAAGTAAGAAGGGACATCCTCCGTATGGTTCATGCGGTTCAATCCGGCCATCCAGGCGCATCTTTGGGATGCACTGAATTCTTTGTGGCGCTTTATTTCAATCAGTTGAATCACAATCCTGACTTTAAGATGGCTGGAAAAGGGGAAGATTTGTTTTTCCTTTCAAACGGTCACATTTCTCCAGTTTGGTATTCAGTCCTCTCACGTTCCGGATATTTTTCTCCAGATGAAATGAAAACATTCCGTAAGCTAAATTCAAGACTTCAAGGTCACCCTGCAACAGAAGAAGGACTTCCGGGAATCAGAATTGCTTCCGGGTCCCTCGGTCAGGGAATGTCTGTAGCAATCGGTGCTGCCCAGGCAAAAAAGATCGATGGCGATGACAGCACGGTCTATGTCCTTATGGGCGATGGCGAGCAGGAAGAGGGACAAATATGGGAAGCGGCGATGTATGCCGCGCACTGGAAGGTGGACAATTTGATCGCATCAATTGATTTAAACAGACAGCAGATCGACGGACCTACCAAAGAGATTATGGATCTGATTGACCTGAGAGCTAAGTACGAATCTTTCGGTTGGGAGGTCATAGATACACTTGAAGGAAATGATATGAGTTCAGTCTTGGAAGGATTAGAGAAAGCCAAAAACGCGTCACGGAAAGGTAAACCAGTGTTAAACCTATTGCACACTGAGATGGGCTATGGGGTTGATTTTATGGTAGGTACACACAAGTGGCATGGCGTTGCTCCAGATGACAAGCAGTTGGCAGAAGCACTTAGTCAATTGGAAGAAACTCTTGGCGATTATTAATTCACGCATTTTTAGACCCTTTTATTGAAGAAAACATGGAAAAGACATTGGACTTAAAATTCAACTATACAGAAAAAAAAGACACACGATCAGGCTTTGGTGACGGCTTCCTGGAAGTAGGTCGGACAAACCCAAATGTGGTGGGACTTTGCGCCGATTTGATCGGTTCATTGAAAATGGGAGCTTTCCAGAAGGAATTTCCTGAAAGATTCTTCCAAACTGGTATCGCGGAAGCAAACATGATGGGCATCGCCGCAGGCATGACCATTAATGGAAAGATTCCTTACACGGGCACTTTTGCTAATTTTTCTACAGGTCGTGTCTATGATCAGATCCGTCAATCTATAGCTTATTCTGGCAAAAATGTGAAGATCTGTGCATCTCACGCAGGCGTGACGCTAGGCGAAGATGGTGCTACTCACCAAATCTTGGAAGATCTGGGAATGATGAAAATGCTTCCTCACATGACAGTAATCAACCCGTGCGATTACAATCAGACGAAAGCTGCAACGATTGCCATTGCGGAACATGAAGGACCAGTCTATTTAAGATTTGGTCGCCCATCGTGGCCTATTTTCACTGATCCTGCTCAGAAGTTTGAGATCGGAAAAGCCTGGAAAATGATCGATGGAACAGATGTGACGATTTTCGCTACCGGCCATTTGGTTTGGGAAGCGGTGGTCGCTGAGGCGATGCTTCGTGAGGAGGGAATTTCAGCGGAAGTGATCAACATACACACGATCAAGCCTTTGGATACCGAAGCTATTTTGAATTCGGTAGCTAAAACAGGTTGTGCGGTATCCGCTGAGGAGCATCAATACAATGGTGGATTGGGTGATAGCATTGCCCAGACTTTAGCACGACATAATCCGGCACCTATGGAATATGTAGGCGTCGATGATAGCTTTGGCGAGTCAGGAACCCCAACTGAATTGCTGGAAAAATACGGATTGAAAGCTGAAAATATTGTAAAGGCAGTTAAGAAAGTATTGGAGCGAAAGTAAATTTAGAGTTGATAGAATTATAAAACCACGATCAGATTTTCGTGGTTTTTTTCTTTTTCCCCTACAACCATGATTCAAATCACTGAGAAATTAGCGTTGCGTCCGATCACAATCTCAGCTCATTCCGAGCTTTTTCCGTTGATCCGGAGAATCTATAAAAATGCCTATCCAGGCTTTTGGGTCGATGAGGGAGATTGGTATTTAGATCTTTGCTATAGCCTTGAAAATCTGACTAAAGAACTTTCTCGACCAACAGCTCACTATTTTTTCGTGGAATTTGAGAGTGAAAAAGTTGGGATTTTAAAGTACGACTTCCCTTTTTCACCAAGACAAGTTGAAATTCCAAATGCACTGAAACTTCATCGGCTGTACCTGTCGGAATCAGTTCAGGGAAAAGGAATCGCTCAAGAGTTGATGAACTATGTCGAGCAAATTGCCATTGCAAATGAACTGGAAAATATTTGGCTGGAAGCCATGGAGCAAAAGCCCCAAGCAAAGCGCTTTTATGAGAAAATGGGCTTTGAGCTCGTTCACACCTATCAATTGGATTTTGAGCGATTACTGCCCGGTTTACGAGGAATTCATATTTTTCAAAAAAGGATAAGAAAGTTAACTAGCTAACTTTATTAGATGATCTCTTGGAACAGCTTCCGTGATCACGCCATAAATTTGAGAAATGAAGAAGGTGACTGTTTAATCCGAACGCTCCTTATCTCATAACTCCAATCTCCTTTCTACAATCTTAAATCTCCGTTCTCTAGTCTCTTTTCTCCTTTCTCAAATCCCTAACCTTCATAATAAAAAAGGCTCCGAATCAATTCGGAGCCTTATGTTTTACAGTTGCCCGGAAAGTCCTTGCCTGATTTCCTGGAGCTTTTTATCAAGTTCTTTGTCTGTTTTCTGATTTCCGAACGCCTGAATCAGACAGTCAAAATGTTCCAATTCCGTTTGCTTTTGGCCCAGCGTTCCAGCCTTTTTCCAAAGTAAGTGATAGCTTTCGATGACCTTATTTTGCGCGGCAGTAGTACCATCAATCAGCATTTGAGTCAAATGAATATTAGCTTTTGCTGAGATGTCCCAATACGAGGTTTTAGGACTGTAAGCTTCCTCTAATTTTTCCAGAATTTCCGACATCGCATTCCGTGCTTTTAGAGGGGAGTGTTTGAGTCCGGTTTTTCCCTCCAACTCATTTCTGATCTGCAGGAGTTGGAGCCAATTTGTCAGTGGATAGGCATTCCTAAAATCAGAAAGTGTCGAGGCTTTTTCATACGCTTCGATTGCTCCCTGAAGCATCTTTGGAACCCGGTCAGCCTCACTTAGCAAAATCAACCGCTTGTAAGCACTGCCCATCAAGCTCCATCTTTCCACTGTTTCTACAAATCGGTTGAGGCTTTCCAAATCTTTCAATACCTCCTCTATCGTAGATATAGCGTCTTTTTTGCTTAGTTCATTGCTTTTGTATCGTAGTGTGCATTCTTTCACCCGGATATTGCAGTATTGCTCCAAAGCTTTTACGGAGAAGGCATTTTTCTTCGATTTCATCATCGTCTCATAGATTCGAATTGACTCTTTATAGAGATTCAGGCTTCCATAGAGTTGGGCCAAATACTCCAATATGGTATCGTTTCGTTCAGATCCTTTGAATACCATTTGATCTATCTCCACTACTCTCTTGATGATCTCATCGGTGTCATAATTTGCCGTTTCAAGATTGTGGATCAGGTTCAGCAGTTCGATTTCTATTTCCTCCTGAAGCAGCAGCTCATTGCCTCGGGATGCGCCAACCTTCAGATCTGTCAAGGTATAGAATGGATCACCATAGCACTGGAATGCCCCCCAAGTATTGGATCGATTTCCATAATCCTCATAGATTTTCTTTCGGGCACGTTTAACTGCTTCTCCAAATCCTAAACCTGAAAACATAAACTGATAAAACAGCTTTGCGAAGTCATAAGCGGCAGCGTCATCAACTGCCCATCCGGCTACAATCACTGCTCTCACTCCATTATCAATCAACTGTGTGCCAATATTTGCAGCAAAGCGATTTCGATTCTGGCTCCCTCTCTCCTCTCCTGCATCCATCTGTCCGAGGTAGCAACAGTTGACAAAAACCAACTCAGGAACGTCAGACATTCCTGCAAGCTGACCAGGAAGAAGAAACGTATTATTTCCGATCACCATCCCGGTATTTCTATCTTGGCCATAGTTGAAAAGACCATGCCCAGCAAGATGAATGATTTTGTATTTTTTGGTCAAAAGCTTTACCAAGATATTTGGAGCCTCCGCAAAAATTAAGCTCTCCGTTTCAAATTTCTCTTGTCGAAGCAGTTCCCCGACAATTTCTCCTTCCTTTCTGGCACCGGGAAGCTGACCCATAAAACCATCTAAATTCGGATCTCCAATCACCAATGCATTTTTGGTGGAAACTCTTGAGATGGCCCCGCGGGAATTTTGAGTAGCAAGCTGTCGTACCATCCCCGAATTGATGCAAAGCGGCACCGCATCGATGTCCTCTTGCATCATTTCCCACGGAAACTCCGCCGTCTCCAAGTCCAGCACCCA
>JBBQDY010000199.1:0-6260 GCA_038320155.1 Cytophagales bacterium | reverse complement strand
TATTGCATAAATTCTTTTTCTGACGGTATCCTTTTGCCACTCAGGAATACTATTTGGATCGATTACTTGAATTGGGGAGAAATTCAAATTTTCTAAGAGATCAAGGAAAAAAGAAACTTTCTCTTCAGGAATATCTATGGTGAATTTCATGGTAATTATAATTTTGGCCTAGGTTGAAGATAAGAAATAAACTCACTTTTTAACTCCTGGATTATAAACCCGCTTGGCATTTTTCATCACCTCTTCCTTATCCAAACTCATCGGTTTCAATTTTTGAGCTAAGAAAAGCTCCATCTGATCATCGTAATGCGAACTTCCAGGATCGTTGCTAGCACCATAGACATTGATGGTTTCGATCTGCGGAAGGCCATTACCAAAGCGAACCATCATTATGTAAGACTCGCCTTGAGTACCTTTTCGCATTCCGTTTTCCCATGGAAGCGAACGCATCGCTGTGATCACATCGTCGATTCCCTGAAGTGGTAACGCTTTTTTTCCTCTTACGAGTTTTTGATATTCTCCTAAAGTCACCAACTCTTTTCCAAAATGTGTTTCAAAATGGGTCTTCGCTGCCTGGAGACTTTCCACTGCTTCTTCTTCTGTGAGGATGCTTTCCCAACTTTTACCAGCAGCGGTAAACTTATCCCACCAATAATAATAGACAAAGGCGAAAACTGCCGCTCCTTTACTTTCGATTCCTGAAGTTTTATCCCAGCTTTTCAAGACATCAATCTGTTTTGCGATGTCAGGATAATCTGTGGCTTCCAAGTTGAAAAGCGATTCCATATTGGTTCGGAAAGCTAGTTTTTCCGGCAATTGTCCATCATACTTGATTTGCTTAAATCGATCGTAAGATATTTTTCCCGTGTCGAGCATCAACTCCCGGAATCGTGTAGATCGGTTGTTGTCCCGAAGTGAATAATTCATCGTTTTGGGATAATCATCAGGATTTAGATTGTCTGCCAATCCGCTCGCCCTGAAGGGTGAATGATTGGTATTGAACAGATATCCTGAGTTTGGATTCAGTTGCTGCGGAAGATTTTTGAAGTCATAATATTCGGTCCACAAGGTTTCTTTGGTATTTCCAGCGACAGTTCCAGTATAGTCATATGAAGAATTTCGAATAGGTACCAACCCATTGCTTACATAATAAATCGTGTCATATCGATCCGCATAGACGGTATTGAAACTCGTCAAATCCATCCGATCCATCGCTGCTCGAAATTCCGTGAAATTCTTCGATTTGTTCATTTGCCACCATTCCTCAGGTGCGCCGATTCGGTCAAGTACACCTAAACGAATCGAAAATGCTCCCTGTTCAGTAACCAAAGTAGGCCCATAAATACTCTTCCAGATTTTCTTGGGAAAAGGGATAGTGATCAAATCCCAAAGCTTTACCCGAAGCCAAACGGTTTCCTCTTCCAATTCCAGCCATTCGCCATCTACTCGATATTGCCCATCATCCTCAGGATTAATTTCCAATTGATAAGTATCTAGCAAATCCGGAAAATTCACCGTATGTGCCCATCCTAGATGTTCATTCACTCCGTGAAAAATCATTGCTCCGCCAGGAAATAATCCACCAAGAATATTCCAACCTTCCTCCGAGTGCAGATGTGCTTCGTACCAAGCTACCGGGCCTTCCAATGGTTGATGGGAATTGATTGCTAGGAAATTCTCACCTGAATCAGTTCGCGACGAATGAACGGCGATTGCGTTGGAACCCTTGGGATCGGAATCAATCGGGATAGTTTCCACTTTGCCCGACACGATTTGCTTTACAGCTCCGTCTGCGCCTGACATTTGCGCAAGCGAAAGAATGTAGGCCGCTGTAATCTCTTTTGTGGTAACCGGAAAGGCAGCGTTGAGTAAAACTTCTTCAGGATGTGCTAGCGCAAAGTCATTCATCCCAGCAGCATAGCCCTCCAATACTGCTTTGTATTCAACGGAATAGCTAGACTCGTACTTCGCCTCCGCAAGCTCGCTGGTTTTTAAGAGGTGTCCGAAAAAATCCACTGCGGCACCATCTTGTCCGTAGACTCGGCCGACCATTCGCTTTCCCGCAAGGAGCGTTTTCTGAATCGTTTCGAAATCATCTTCTGCATGGGCCCAAGCTAAACCATAAGCAACATCAGCATCAGTTTTCCCGAAAATATGAGGTACTCCAAATTCATCTCTGGCGATTTCTACTTTGCTCGTATCCCAACCAGACTCTGGATAAGAGGAATTGCAACTGAAAATTATAAATGAGAAAAGTGAAAGAAGCAGTTGTAGGAGGTTATTTTGGTTGATCATGGCGGTGAATATAGAGCGGAAAGAGAAAGTTTAGAAAGCTCAATCCAGAAATCTGAAAAATAAAAGATTCTTCAAAGTGCAGAGATTCTGAACAAGAGGAGGGCATCTCAACTTCCTCTTTCGGGAAAATCGGAATGTCGTGAGAACTTAGATTTCTCCCAGAAGTATTCTTATTTTGGTACAAAAAATAAGATACAAATGAAAAATATTTGTTTACTCCTCTGCTTTTTCCTACCCTCTTTTCTTGCAATTGGTCAAGATGAAGTCCTGAAAAAGCTAGATTCTAAAGCTGATTTCTACGGCGATATCGCACATCAGATTTGGGCAAATCCTGAACTTGGCTATTTGGAATCCAACAGTTCGGCACTTCTTCAAAAGACTTTGAAAGATGCAGGTTTCACCGTTAAATCTGGAGTAGCGGGTATTCCGACAGCATTCGTGGCAGAATATGGTTCAGGCACTCCAGTTGTTGGGATCATGGCAGAGTATGATGCACTGCCGGGCGTTTCCCAAAAGGCTGTTCCTTTCCGCGACCCAGTGGTCGAAGGAGGGGCAGGACATGCTTGTGGACACCATTTGTTTGGTACCGCCTCTGTGGCTTCGGGAATCTCGACTATGGAATGGATGAAGCAAAATAATATTAAAGGTACACTTCGAGTCTATGGTACTCCTGCCGAAGAAGGCGGTGGAGGAAAAGTGTATATGGCAAAAGCAGGTCTGATGAATGATGTAGACGCAATGCTGCACTGGCATCCTGGCTCCGATAATGAAGCTGGGGCGACTTCTTCTTTGGCTAATATTTCTACCAAATTCCGATTCTATGGCGTGGCTTCTCACGCTGCTGCTGCTCCTGAGCGAGGGAAATCAGCTTTGGATGGAGTGGAAGCAATGAACTTCATGGTAAATATGATGCGTGAGCACGTGCCAATGGAGACTCGAATGCACTATGTAATTACACGTGGAGGAGAAGCTCCAAACGTGGTGCCTGCCTTTGCAGAATCCTATCATTATGTGCGTCACCCTGAGGCAAAAGTGGTAAAAGAGATTTTCGAGCGAATGGTACAAGCGGCAGAAGGTGCAGCAATGGGGACCCAAACTCGGATGGAATATGAGATCATCAATGGGGTTTACAACTTGCTTCCAAATGAAACCCTATCGCAAATCATGTTTAAAAACTTGACGAAAGTTGGTGGAGTGAATTACACAGCTGATGAGAAAAAGTTTGCCGAAGAAATCATAAAAACTTTCCCTGAGGGCGTAATTGCTTCTCCGGCGGCTGCGGCAGTAATCACTCCTTTCGAAGTAAATGAAAAAGGTGCAGGCGGATCAACGGATGTCGGAGATGTGAGCTGGCTGGTTCCAACCGCTGGTTTAGGAACTGCAACTTGGGTACCTGGAACCTCAGCACATACTTGGCAGGCAGTAGCCGCCGGTGGAACGAGTATCGGCCAGAAAGGAATGATGGTTGCTGCAAAAACTTTGACTTTGACCGCGATGGATATCTTCAAAGATCCGTCCGTGACTGTGAAAGCAAAGGCTGAACTTGACCGAAGAAGAGGTGCTAATTTTAAGTATGAAGCTTTGACGGGAGATCGAAAGCCACCTTTGGATTATAGGAAATAGAATAAATCGAAAATCAAGCTTAAAGCCACCGAATCTCGGTGGTTTTTTTTATTTCAGGGAAATTAAATCTGACCCAGACCATTGATGTAATAGCATTCGTTCTGTTTTTATTTTCGCTGTGGATACTGCTATATTGATCCATTAATATTCCGACAATGAACAGAAGAAAATCTTTAAAGCTAATTGGAGGATCCGCAGTAGGGATAGCCGGACTGGTGTTTGCCGATTGGAAATGGCAAATTGTAGAGCAGCTGATGCATGATGGCTTTTTCTCCCTGAAGGAAGAGCAAGTGATTCGCGCAATTGCAGATACGATTATTCCGGAAGGCCTACCACCCATTTTGCCTACAGCAGATGCTAAGCCAATCGGGGCATTGAGCACCGGAACACATCTTTACATAAACCAAGTCATCGCCCAATGCTACGAAGCTACCGATCAGGAAATGATCAAAAAGGAATTGCAAAAGTTGATCAGCCAAGATTTTTTGAAGTTGGACCGAAAAGCACGAGAAACCAGATTAATGGAGCTTGCTTCCTCAGAGGTGGAAACTGAACAAGAGTTTTTTAATGTCATGAAATCGGAAACAATCGCAGGATTTACCACGGTGAAAGAGGTGATGGTCGCCTACAGGAATTATCAAGTTGCACCGGGATTCTATAACGGTTGCGCAGATGTAACCTCAACAGCTTAAGCTAATGCTACAAGATTCTAAAGAAAAAAGAACCTACGATGCCATCGTGATTGGCTCAGGTGCATCAGGAGGCTGGGCAGCTAAAGAGCTTTGCGACGCCGGTCTAAAAACACTTGTGCTCGATCGAGGAAGAATGGTTCGTCATATAGAAGATTACCCTACAGCATCCAAAGCCCCTTGGGAGTTTGAATTTCGGGGAAATATACCCCTGGCAAAAAGAGCCGGACTGGCAGATTGGTCCTGGAAAAGAGAGGAGACCGTGCAGTGGGCAATGTCAGAAGATGAGCAACCGGTGATTTTTGAAAAGCCATTTCGCTGGTGGCGGAGCTACCATGTTGGCGGCAAGTCCTTGCTGTGGGCGAGGGCAACTCAGCGGTGGTCGGACTTTGATTTTGAAGGTCCGGCTCGGGATGGATTTGCTGTTGATTGGCCCATTCGGGCAAAAGATTTGAACCCCTGGTACGAATACGTGGAGAAATTTGCCGGAATCGCCGGTGCAAAAGATGGGCTTGCCGAGTTGCCGGATTCAGAAGTGATGCCGGGATTTGAATTGAGCTGTATTGAGAATTATTACAAGGAACAGTTGAAGGCGAACTTTGCCAATCGATACTTGATCCAAGGCCGTTGTGCGCATTTGACTGACCCACAGGAAATCCATAAGCTGCAGGGTAGAAATAAATGCCAGAATCAGGCGATGTGTAATCGAGGCTGCGTCTATGGAGGATATTTCAGTTCAAATGCCTCTACGCTACCTTGGGCGGAAAAGACCGGTAATCTGACTATTCGTCCAAATTCTGTTGTCCATTCGGTAATTTACGACGATGCCAAAGAGAAGGCGACTGGAGTCAAAATCATCGATCGGGAGACTGGAGACGAAATAGATTTTTATGCTAAAATAGTCTTTGTAAATGCCTCTACGATCGCTTCAAATGCTATTCTTCTGAATTCAAAATCTTCTCGTTTCCCGAATGGAATTGGAAATGACTCAGGAGTAATGGGTAAGTTTTTGGCTTCACATAATTACCGAGGAAAAGGTTATGCAACGTTCGATGGCTTTTTGGATAAAAAGCAGGAAGGTCGTCATGCAGGTCACGCGTATGTGCCGAGGTTTCGAAATGTATTCCAACAAGACACTGACTTTCTAAGAGGCTATTCCATCGGCATGTCCGGAGGACGTGGGATGAGTTCGGATACCAGCATGATTGGGGACGAACTGCGAGACAATCTGCTCAACCAGAAGTTGAACGATCGATGGGGAATGGCTGCTTGGATGCAGGGAGAAACTGTCCCAGTAGAAGATAACCACATTCGACTTAGCACCGACCAAGTGGATAAGTACGGCATTCCGAAGATCATCCTTTCTGTTGAATGGAAGGAAAATGACGACAAGATGGTAGCGGACTTTATCGAGCAGCAAACTGCGATGTATGAAAAAGCAGGTTTCACAAATATTAAAGTAGAAGATTCAGGTGCACTTCCGGGTTCTGATATCCACGAAATGGGCGGCGTGCGGATGGGAAAAGATCCAAAAACCTCCTTGCTCAACGAGTGGAATCAGTTGCATCATTGCAAGAATGTATTTGTCACGGATGGAGCTTGCATGACCAGTACTTCGACACAGAATCCTACCTTGACTTTTATGGCGATCAC
>JBBQDY010000198.1:0-6282 GCA_038320155.1 Cytophagales bacterium | reverse complement strand
ATTTCTTTTCGCTTAGACTCAGAAGTGAAAATGGAAAGTCCCAAAATCCCCAAACAGGAAATCAATAAGGTCAAAACTGCAAATCCGCCCAAAAGCGAACTCGTCTTCTGCTGCTGCTCATATTGAAGATTGATGGCCTCGTCGATAAATGAATAATCAAAAGGCAATCCTGGAATTACTGTTTTCCAAGTGGCTTGAAGATCTTCCAGCATCTCTGCATTGAAGTGCGAACTTGCTTTAATCAGCATGTGCTGACTTCCATTGAATGCTGCATTTTTTACCGGCAGATACACCGTTGGGGCTATCGCAAAACGCAAATCTCGGGTGTGGTAATCCTTTACCACACCGACTATATTCCCTTTGTAATTAGAAAAGAGCTGACCATTTTCTTCAGTGTAAACTCGCAGCGGCGCACCAATGGCCTCTTCACTAGACTTGCCCAACCAAGCTAAAGCAGCTTCATTTACAATCATAGCTACATTATCCAGCGCGGGGAATTGTTCACGCATCAAATAAGATGTGCCCCCATCTGCACTTCCCTCTTCAAATTCGCGTCCTGAAACCAGGGGTATTTCCATGGTTTCAAAAAATCCGAAATCCACGTATTGAACATTTATGGCCTGATTATTCCCTTCTTGCATTTCTGGGTAGTCAACCGATGGATTCCAGCCGGTATCCACACCGGGACGATCACTTACAAATTTCACATTTTGTATCCCAGATATATTCTGAATCTCCTGCTTTAAAGTTTCACCATTCTGTGTCGCAAGGTTTCCCATTTTCACAGAAATCAAACCCTCCTTTTCAAAGCCCATGGAGGCATTATTCATGAAATCATGCTGAAAATAGGCTACAGTAGCACTGAAAACCAGCAAAGTAGATAGAACAAACTGAAACACTACAAGGCTTTTTCTCAGTCCGGATTTCCTTATCCCTATTCCAGATTGCTTTAGAATCATCTCCGGTTTCAGACTTGACAAGTAAAAGGCTGGGAAAATCCCGGAAACTAAAGCCGAAAGCAGCCAAATCCCAATTATAAGGGCTTGTAGCTTTGAATCATGAATGAAATCTACTGGGATGGTCAGCGCTATGGCGGACTCGATGAGGGGAGTAATCAGGATAACTAGAATCAAGCCAAAGAAAATTGAGATCCCATTTATCAGGATCGATTCCATTAAAAACTGACCGACCAACTGACCTTTTTGAGCTCCATTAACCTTACGAATCCCGATTTCTTTCATGCGAACTATGGCTCTGGCAGTTGCGAGATTTACGTAATTGATACAAGCTAAAACCAACACAAAAATTCCAATGGAAAGAAATACCCATAAGGTTTTTGAAGACATCGAGGGAGTCCATTCTCCTTGGAAATCAGGACTCGTATGCACTTCTCCTATAGGTTGCAAATAGTGTACATACGACTTAGCCTCTTCCTCATTTCTATATTTTGGATTGATCTGTGGAATGGAGCGACTTATTTCTGAAGCCACCTGATTTTCATTCACCTTCAAGTAGGTGTATGTTTGAGGCCACCAGAAACTCCCAAAGTCAGCCGTTGCAGGAAAATTTTCAGTTGCTTTGAAAGAGACTATACTCGACACAAAGTCAAAGTCCATATGTGAATTGGAAGGAGGGTTTTTCAAAACTCCCCTGATCTCAAAATCAAAGTCGCCGGTCAAAGAAATTACCTGCCCTACCGGATTTTGGTCTCCGAAATACTTCTTCGCGATTCGCTCTGTAATCACTAGTTGATACGGGGTTTCAAATACACCTTCCCAAGAACCAGCAACAAGCTCAAAGCCAAACAAGCGATCGAAACCATGATCTGCAAAAAGGAATTTATCCTCTCTGAATCGATCTTCTGGATATAGCCCCTCGGGAGCTTTCGCATAGGTGGAGATCTTAATGATGCTCACTACTTCATCCAGTTTTTCTCCAAATTCATTTCGTAGCATTGGAGCTACAGCCCCTCCTACCCATGCCCATTGCTGATCATCTTTAACATTCTGAACCACCCTGTAGACTTGATCATCTTCTGGATGAAAGGAGTCATAAGACTTCTCAAATTTGACAAAAGCCAGCAAGGTGAGAAAACAAGCCAATCCCATAGACAGCCCGAATATATTGATCAAGGAAAAGACTCGCTGTCTAATCAGACTTCTCCAAGCGATTTTAAAGTAGTTTTTGAGCATGGATTTCTTTGGTTAGAAAGTTTGGGGGTTGAATTTTGGCGTCATTGCTTATCGTTATTTTTGAAGGCCTTTACGTCATTGCGAGGATTTAATAACACACTTAATAATTTACTACACTTCTTCAAATCCGAAGCCCGCCTCCCGGAGGGCAGGCAATCTGGTTCATACCGATAAGATTGCTTCGACCTGGCTGAGTCTCGTATAGAGTCAACACCTCGTTTCAGGTCTCGCAATGACTTCGCTGGTCCCGCAATCACGGGACCCTCGCAATGAAGTCTCTGGTATCTCATTGATGTTCTCTATTATTTCCACTTCTGTGCCATCAAAAAATAGCCTAAAACAATCAATTAAGCACTTTAGAAAAATATTGATTAATTTACTCGAACAAAATCGTTCGCTTGCGGGCAAAGTTGAATCAGGAGGCAATGGGCAGTACTCAGTGGGCAGAACTCAGTGGGCAGTGGATGGTACTTTATTTTAAGTGCTAACCTTTTCCCATTATATCCTAGTTTAAAAGAAACTTCACTTTCTAAGGTTCTTTGATCAAATCAATTAGCTAAGGGAAATGTGGTTATATTTTTTTTGTAACTTACTGATAACAAGATTTCTTTGAAATTTTTCAAAGTTCGAAACCAAAACCCAAGATTTTAAACTAAAAAACAAAAAATGGAACGACTCAGCAAAGACACCAACGCACTCAACTGGTTTGAAATTCCCGCCACGGACCTAACTCGGGCAAAAGCTTTCTACGAGAAAATTTTTGAAGTAGAAATGATGGTCATCGATATGATGGATACGAAAATGGCAATGTTTCCCACAGAACCACCTCACTCAGGCGGAGGACTTGTCCAAGGCCCGGATCATAAACCTAGCAAAGAAGGGGCAGTGATATACCTCAATGGAAATCCAAATCTTCAGCTCGTCTTGGATCGAATCGAAGCTGCCGGAGCTGAGATCACCTTGCAAAAAACCAGCATTGGAGAAAGTGGCTTTATGGCCTTTTTTGAAGATTCAGAAGGAAATCTAGTGGGACTACATTCCGGAGAATGAGTATTCACTCAGTCTAAACCTCGGTCTGTGGGGACACAGACCGAAATCATTACATTTTTTACCCCAACCTAAGTTTTGGATTTAGGTTAATTTTAAATTCTTCATTCAGCATTTTACATTCCTTTTTCTACTCGCTTTTCAAACTATTCACAGGGTTTGCCTGGGCAGCTTGATAGGCGATGATCCCTACAATGACTGCTGTGAATGCAAAAGTCATCAAACCAATGGAAGCGAAGACAAATTGATTGATTTCGATCCGGTAAGCAAAATTAGAAAGCCATGAATTCGCCGCGTAGTAGGCAATTGGCCAAGCAATCAGGAAAGCAATGCCGACTAAGATCAAGTATTCTTTGGTAGCCGATTGGATGATTGAAAAGACGGAAGCTCCTAGCACCTTTCGTATCCCAATTTCTTTTTTTCGAGCCATCGTCAAGAAGATGGTAATCCCAATGATTCCTAAGGCAGCAAGGAAAACTGCAATAATATTAAAGTAAAGAAGCAAGTCGGCAGTCTGTCGATCTTGAGCATAAAGCTGGCTCACATTTTCGCTGAGGAATTCAAGTTCCAAAGGAAACGGCTCATCCAAATCACTATAGATTGAATTCACAGCAGCTAAAACGGCGGCAGCATTTTCAGGATAATAGGAAACTATACTTCGCCCATCCATTTCAACATTTTCATAGATAGTCAAGAAATAAGGTTCAACTTTTTCATGAAGGGAAAAGAGATTAATATCTTCGAAAATCCCCCCAATAGTAAATGGAAACCCAATTTGTCCCGATTCTTCATCGGTATACTCAGGCTCGGTGACGATCTGCATACCAATCAGATCCTCCGCAGTTATCCCTTTTAGGTTTGCATATTTCTCTGCGGCCGTGCGATTGATAAGGGTAGTTCGGGCTCCAGGTTTTTCCTTGAGCGTAGTCTCCAATTCGTATGCTTTGATTCCTTCGAAGTCCAAATACAATTGGTTGGAATCATCAAAAACAGTCTCCAATCCCTCAAGCTGATAGGTCCCTTGATTGAATGATTGAATCCCAAAAGAACTCCCATTCCCAACCGCGATCACTCCAGAGATTTGCCGAAGTCTTTGCTGAAAAACTCCCCGATTTTCCGGTGAAGAGTAGGTATAAAGTATCCCTTTCTTCTTGTATCCGATATCTTTTCCTTCCACAAATAGAAGCTGTTGGGATATGAAATAGGAAACACAGCTAATGGCAATCAAAAGTACAAACTGACTGATCACCAAATATTTTCGAATAGGGAATTGCTGGAAGCTAGACTGCTTTAGATCTTCTTTGAAAAGACTGACTGCGCCCCTCATGCTCAAGTAAATCGCCGGGGATAAACTTGCCAATATGCCCACCAGAATTGCCAAAACTAATAAGGTCAAAAAGGTCATCGGCTCAGTGATTAGATTATTGGAAATCGCCGTCCCCATCAATGCATTGAATTGAGGGATTACCAAGGAAATCAGAAGTCCAACAAAAGGGAGAGCAATCAGTGAAAGTAAAACTCCCTCCATCAAAAACTGAGTGGTGATCATGGAATTTTGAGCTCCCATGGCTTTCCTGACTCCGATTGTTTTACTTTCTTTTGATTTAATAGCCAGTGTAAGGTTGGCATAATTAAAAATTGTTATTACCAGAATAAAGCCTGCAAAAAAGCCGATTAGGGTAATGTAATTGGTATTCCCGGGAGTTTTCGACTCGTAGAGAATATTCGAGTTGAGGTGAATATCTTGGATTGGTTGAAGGTAGTGCCCGGCATATAACTCCTCTTTTGCAAGCCGTGGGTTGAAGCCTGCGATGGTTTTATTTAGTTGACTTTCAACTTCTTTGAAATCGCTTTTTTCACTGGTCTGAACATAAATTCTACTGCCCCAATAATCAATGCGACCTGAACTTATGGCAACCTGAAAATCAAAGTGAGAATTGAGAGGAACATCTTGAATAATTGCTGCAAGCTCATAGTCTTCACCACCAATCTGCACAGAACTATTGATTAGACCTGACTGCGATGAATAGTCTGGACCAAAGAGCTTTTCGGCAACCGAAGCTGTGAGCATTACTTTTTTATTGCCAGAGGAGAAGCTCTCCAAAGTCCCTAGAATTGGCTCCCAAGTAAACATATTTACAAAACCAGCTGGCGTATTGGTAGTCAAAATCCCATCGTTTTGAATTTTACTTTCTCCCGACCGGATAAACTCTGTATTAGGTGAAGTAATAAATTGAGTAATGTTCTCAATTCCCGGGGATGATTTAAAAGTTTCAGCTTGTCCTTGCTGGGATTCAGCTGTATCATCAGACCAATTCGAGAATCCTATCACACTGTAATCCTGAGAACGGTAGGTTCGAGCTAGTCGATAGATTTGATCGGAGTTTTCATGAAAGCTTTCATAACTGTTTTCAAAACTGATGTAAGAAATGCCTACGTAGGCTACAAACAGACCGGCAACCAAACTCATCAAGTTTAAAGCGGTGAATTTTCGATTTCTCAAATATCCGCGAAAAGCAATTTTAAGGTAGTTTTTGAACATGGTTTTATTGGTTGTCGGTTGTCAGTTGTGGGTTTTGGGTTGTCAGTTGGCGGTTGTCGGTTTTGGGTTGTCAATACTTTTCGTCATTGCGAGTGCTTTATACTTCATTGCGAGGATTTATTCTAAACTTAATGGTTATCAGATCATTTCAAATCTGAAGCCCGCCTCCCGGAGGACAGGCAATCTACTTCAAAGTTTGATATTGCCTGCCTCCCGCAGGGATGGCTTCAACCTGGCTGAGCCTCGTGTAAATTCAATATTCTATTTCAGTCCCGGAATGACGTCGCTGGTTTCATTGTGACGTATGAAATTATCCCACTTCTATGCCATCAAAAAATAGCCTGAATACATTAAAAAGAGCTTTTCTTAAAATCTAAAATAGTCACCTCGAACAAAACTGTCCGCTTGCGGGCAAAGTTGATTCTGGAGGTCGAACGCAGTTGACAATTGCCGAGCATAAGTTGGAGCAAAAAGGTAATATGGAGTAAAATTTTCCTGCTT
>JBBQDY010000197.1:0-6293 GCA_038320155.1 Cytophagales bacterium | reverse complement strand
TAAGATTTGTAAGTCAGAAATCTCAAGTGAGAAAGCTGAAATCAAAAAGATGAAATCGAATCAAATGCCCATTTACACTAATGGTATTTTAAGGATCTTATTCAAAATTAAGGGGGTAAGGGGGATTTTAGTAGGAGTTTTGATATGACCAATGACTGAAGTATAGACCTGAGTAGAGTCTTATAATTGTAAACCAGTCAAACTCCCCCTTTCTTCCCAAAACATTTTAAGAATCGTATTCAAAATAAAGGGGGTAAGGGGGATTTTAGTGGGAGTTTTGAGGTCTGAATCACCGATGACCGAAGCATCGATTGGAGTAGAAAGCCTTCTAATTGGAAACCAGTCAAACTCCCCCTTTTCTCCTAAGTATTTTAGGAAACATATTCAAGATAAAGGGGGTAAGGGGGATTTTAGTAGGAATACAGAAACAGGAATACTAGAAAATGCGACCAATACAGCAAAGTGGAAAAATCTATCAAAGATCTCATCATTCGTACCTCGTCATTCGTAAATCCAGAACCTATCCGACATCCGCAACCATAAATCTCACTATCGATCAAAAAATGATCTTCTTCTCGATACTTTCAGATCCTGCAGAATACTTGACTTGACTCTGATGTCAATATTATAGGAGGTAAATCGTCCAAATGGAATCCAGTTTACATTCATCTGCCAGCAATGAAGGTCTCGGGCAATACCGATCATGGTCTGAGTCAGTTCTTTTGTCTGTGCGTCATAGCCTGTGTTGAAGTTGATCTTCCACTTTTCCGAAAGGGAGAAATCTCCACTCATGCTGATGGCTTGAGTTACATTTTTAGTTCCACTAGCCTGATTACTGTAGGATAAATTGTATCCAAAGGTCAAGTTCCAAGGGATATCCCAGTCGATGTACAAACTTGGATCTGTGGCAATTCTGTTGATTTCACTCTGGACAAATTCATTCATTCTACCTCCATCCTGCAAAAAATCATTAGTCAATTCATCTCGGACTTCTCCTTGAGATTTACTGCTATTGGGATTGATGGAGGCATTGAGGTTTAAAGTGGCGTTTCGAATCGCACCAATACCTTGACCTTTACTCCAAGCGAATTTATTGACATTTCTTGTGATTACTTGGCCACTCGAATTTGTAAACGTTTCCACCGCATATGGATCCAATATGGTACTTAGGTTGACTGACAATCTGCGATCAAAAAAGCTGGTTCGAGCTCTGAAATTGAATGGGGCCAATTGGAAGGAGTCCGCTGCGAAATTATAACTGGTATTGATATCAATATTCTCCAGTAGGGGAATTTTTTTTGTAGTTGCTTCCGTAGAATCTGTTTCAGAAAGGATTTTCGCTTCCAATACACTTCTAATATTGATGCTTAACGCTCGGGATTCACCAAGCGGAGCTCCCCCGTAGATAAATCCTTGATACCTGGAATACAGTTGTCTATCCCCTTCTTCATTGATTTGGACATCTTGGTAGTATCCAAGAGTAGGATTTGAGAAATCAGGTGTGTAGCTAAATCCAAATGAAGGCTGAATCAATTGCCGGATGGTCTGGATTTTTCCTTTTTTGAAATTATAAAAACCATAAATATTCGTATTCAAATTGAATGAACTCGAATAGAAAGTCACACGATTGAAGCCATCTTCTGAGATCCTATCCACTCGCTCGGTGGATGGATTGTAATAGTAATTAAGTCGCTGTAAGTACCAAAGCTCGGTGATATTTGCAGAAGCTGTTCCTGTGAAATGCTTGAATAATCTGAAGTTCGAACTAACTGGAACTGTATGCTGCGCTCCATTATTGGCATTTTGAAGTAGAAATTTGAAGTTGTCAAGTGTGAAAGGGACAATTTCCGAGTTTTGATTTCCGCCGGAGATATCACTTCCTATTCCAAAATTCTGTTGAACTCGGTTAGTGATGGAGTTTTGCAAATTGAAGTTATAGGCAACATTGAAGGTTTTGAGTGGTTCGAACTTTACATTTTTGAAAGGGCTCTGTCGGTTCATCACCAGCGACAAAGTCGGTAAGCTGAGGTTTACTTCACCAGTCTGCACACTTTGAGAATGACGCATGCTGGAAGAGAATACGAAGGGAGTTCCGGTAAAAGTCTTTGTGAAATTAATGTTTGACTGGAGATCAGAAGTGACGTTGTTTTGGAAATTTGAAGGATTGATGATGTTGTTGAAATAACTGGTGCTACCGGCATTTACAGACGCAGAGAAGCGACTATTACCCCGAGATTCCGGATTATGTGACCAAGCAATTTTGAAAGTATTGAAATCAAGCGGATTTTCTTGAGTTTCAGGGGATACAAATTTCTGGTATTCAAGATTTATGGAGCCACTATATCGGTAGCGGTTCTTGTAAATGGATTGAGATTTAACACCCCAACCTCCATTGGAATAAATATCGCCTGTCAGACGGGTATGAACGTAATCATTGATTGCAAAATAATATCCAAAGTCGCGCAACCACAATCCCCGCTTTTTTTCCTGACCATAGCTAGGGAAAATGATTCCTGAAGCTTTTTCCTCGGGTGTGTTAGGTATGATCCCAAAGGGTAATCCCAAAGGTGTAGGGATTCCATTAAAATAAAGGTTAAATGGTCCGGAGACGATTTGTTTCCCTTCGATGGATTTGATTTTATTTGAGGAAATGTGCCAATGGGGAATAACTAGTGTACAGGTCGTGTAGTAGCCATGGTACAAGTAAATACTTCCATTTTCGGTTTTTTTGATGATTTCTCCTCGCAATATCCCGTCCTGTTGTTCGGTTATCACATCTTTGATGATCGCTTTTTGTGTTTTGAAGTTGTAGCGCATTTCCTTTCGAACTTCATATTCCGTACCTGCCTGCTTGAAGAAAGGATTTCCGGTAATATTCCCCAAACTATCGGTTTGACCACTGGCATAGATTTCAGATTTCGCCCAGTCAATAATGATCAAATCGGCGTCTAAGCGCATGTCTCCATACTCAAACCACGCCTCTTTGTGCAGATATAATTTATTATTTGGGAAGTCAGCGACGATACTATCTTCAGCGAAATAGATGATATCTGTTTCTATTCCATTCCTGGGCACAATTATTGTCGAGTCAGTGACAGCCAGCGAATCAACAGGAAAGGAGAGCGTATCGAGAAACGTTGATGCAGGAGGCTGAGAAACCAGAGTATCAGGAAAAGTAAGAGCTCGCTCTCTTCGTGGTTTTATAGGGTCTTGCGCATTCGCTAATAGCGGAAGGAGTATTAGCCCAAGAAAGCAAAATAAAAAGAGCCTTAATCCCTGCACTGCTGCTATCGCTTTATTTAAAATTGTGTAAATATTCCCGTAAAGTTAATTTTATTGCCCTCATGGTACAGCCCAAAAACAAAAAATTTCTTCTGACTTTAGTTTTATTAACGCTCTTCATTTTTGGAGGATATATTCCAAATGAAACGATGATGCCAGCGTTTCGGATGAAAAAAATAGTCTTAGATGCTGGTCACGGAGGTAAAGACCCTGGAAATGTGGGTTCTAGAGCAAGAGAAAAAGACATTAACCTTGCGGTAACCTTGCTGGTAGGAAAATATATCAAGGAAAACATGCCTGACGTGGAAGTGATCTATACGCGAAAAGATGACAGTTTTCCTTCTTTGAAAGAGCGCCCTCAAATAGCGAACAATAATAAAGCGGACCTTTTTGTCTCCATACATTCTAATTCCGCTCCTAATAAATCCGCTTTTGGAACCGAGACTTTTGTGATGGGAACAAAGCATTTTGAATCCAATTTCGACATTGTCAAGCGTGAAAATTCGGTGATTTTATTAGAGGAAAATTACCAAGAAAATTACGAGGGATTTGATCCAACATCACCCGAATCTTATATGATGTTTAACTTGATGTCTAAGGTACATTTCGGAAATTCGGTTTCTCTTGCTGATGAGATCGAAACCCAGTTTCGCGATCGGGTAGGAAGGAAAAGCAGAGGGGTGAAGCAAGGCCCATTTTATGTGCTTTGGACTCCTTCCATGCCTTCTGTTCTGGTAGAGCTCGGATTTTTATCCAACTCAGAAGAAGAACGTTTTTTGATGAGTGACGAAGGAAAAGAGTATATGGCTTCAGCTATTTATCGCTCCATCAAAGATTATAAAGAATCAATTGAGAAAAATTAATTTTCAAAATTCTCCAAATCAATTGCCCTTTTTCCCCCGAAGAAGGGCATTTTTGTATCTAATAGAGCAAACTCTCATCGAAAATCGAGAGTTTGTAACGCATAAACCCAAATTCTACCAATGAATCTAAATTCTTCCAATTCGGTCAAAACTATGGAGCAATTGCTCGAGAAGCTTCAAGCAAAATACAACGATGTCAAGCTTGGAGGGGGTCAGTCAAGAATCGATAAAGAGCACGAAAAAGGCAAACTAACCGCCCGTGAGCGAATTGAATTTTTAATTGATAAGGATTCCGATTTTTTAGAAGTAGGTGCTTTTGCAGCGGATGGGATGTACGAAGAGGAGGGAGGATGTCCTTCTGCAGGAGTGATCACGGGCATTGGATATGTTCAAAACCGGATGTGTATCATAGTCGCCAATGATGCGACCGTGAAAGCCGGGGCTTGGTTTCCAATGACCGCAAAGAAGAATCTCCGGGCACAAGAGATTGCCATGGAAAATCACATTCCAGTCATTTATTTGGTAGATAGTGCGGGAGTCTTTCTACCTATGCAAAATGAGATTTTCCCTGACAAAGAGCATTTCGGAAGACAATTCCGAAACAATGCCAAGATGTCGGCTATGGGAATCGTACAGATTGCGGCCATTATGGGGAGCTGTGTAGCGGGTGGCGCATACCTTCCGATTATGTCTGATGAGGCGATGATTGTCGATGGCACTGGTTCAATTTTCTTGGCTGGTTCCTATCTGGTCAAAGCAGCAATCGGAGAAAGCATCGATAATGAAACACTTGGAGGAGCAACTACCCATTGTGAAATCTCCGGAGTAACGGACAATAAATATGATACGGATCAAGATTGCTTAAATGCGATCAGAAAAATATTTGACAAACTTGGTCATAATCCTACTGCAGGATTTGATCGGGCTGAGCCAAAAGAGCCAAGTATTTCAGCTGAAAAACTGATCGAAATTTTCCCAATGGAGCGCGTAAAACCTTATGATATGAATGAGGTGATTTCCGGATTAGTTGACGGTGGTGAGCTGGAGGAATACAAAAAGGATTATGGCAAAACCCTAGTCTGTGGTACTGCTAGAATCGACGGCTGGGCTGTTGGAATTATTGCCAATCAGCGAAAAATCGTCAAAACTGCCAAAGGAGAAATGCAAATGGGCGGTGTGATCTACTCTGACTCTGCGGAAAAAGCGGCACGATTTATCATGAATTGCAATCAGCGGAAAATCCCGCTGGTTTTCCTTCAGGATGTTAGCGGCTTCATGGTAGGAAGTAAGGCAGAGCATGGCGGAATCATTAAGGATGGTGCAAAAATGGTCAATGCCATGGCAAATTCTGTGGTCCCAAAATTCACTTTGCTTCTAGGGAATTCTTATGGAGCTGGCAATTATGCCATGTGTGGCAAAGCCTATGATCCTCGCTTGATCTATGCTTGGCCAACTGCTCAAATGGCGGTAATGTCTGGAGCTTCAGCTGCCAAGACTTTACTCCAAATCAAAGTAGCCTCGCTAAAAAAGAAAGGGAAAGTCATCTCGCCTGAAGACGAGAAAGAGCTTTTGGATGAAATCACAGCGAAGTATGCTGAAGAACTGAGCCCTTATTATGCTGCTTCAAGACTTTGGGTCGACGGCGTAATCGATCCACGAGAAACTCGAAAAGTAATCAGCATGGGAATCGAAGCGGCGAATCACGCTCCGATTACTGAGCGCTTTAATGTCGGAGTGATTCAGACCTAGGAGTTTTTCCGTAAATTATTATCCAATCAAATCGAGATTTTAGCCGATTCCTATGAGTGAACTGACTTCCAACGAATTAAATGCTTTGGTCTCCTTGCTGGATGATTCGGATTCGGAGGTTAGAATTCATGTTCGTGATCGGATTCTAGCTTTGGGTACAGACATTATTCCCTTTTTAGAGAAAAAATGGGAGAATAGTTTCAACCCTGACATTCAAAAGGAAATCGAGGAGTTGGTTCATGATCTTCAATTTTCGCTTCTTAAGTTGAGGCTGAGCGATTGGAAAAATTCAGAGGACCGAGATCTGCTCACAGGGCTTTGGATCATAAACACCTACCAGTATCCGGATATTGAGTTTGATAAGCTCAATGCAGAAATGCATCAGATTTACTTTGAAGT
>JBBQDY010000196.1:0-6376 GCA_038320155.1 Cytophagales bacterium | reverse complement strand
GCAGCAGGATGCCTCTCAACAGCGCGAAGCAATGATGAATGAGCTTTCAAAAGAAGCAGAACTGACCCAACTCCGCCAACAACTCCAGCCTCATTTCTTATTCAACAGTCTTAATTCGATCAATGCATTGGTTGTTTCTCAGCCGCATAAGGCCAGGGAGATGGTCATCCAATTATCGGAATTCTTGAGAGGAACAATCCGAAAGGATCCTCAAAAATGGCTTTTGATTTCAGAGGAACTAGCCTATCTTCAATTGTACTTGGATATCGAAAAGGTGCGCTTTGGGCATCGATTGAATATAAATATTGAAGTCGAAGAAAGCGCTGAATCCTTGCAGATTCCGCAATTGCTCATCCAGCCTTTATTGGAAAATGCGATAAAATATGGGCTTTATGGAATCACCGAAGAGGTTTCCATTAATTTGTCTATTTCAAAAAACCAAAACTACCTGATGATTTCCATTAGCAATCCCTATGACCCAGAAGTCGCCCCAGGTAAAGGCACAGGCTTCGGATTGAGTTCAGTTGATCGACGACTGTTTTTATTGTTTGGACGAAAGGATTTGTTGGAGACCTCACACGTAGATTCAAATTTCACTGTAAAACTGAAAATTCCGCAACGAAATGATTAAAACTATAATCATTGATGACGAGCCTCTTGCTGCGAGCATTGTCCAAGAATACCTCTCCGACTTCCGTCAATTTGAGATCGTCAAAGTTTGTCAAGATGGTTTTGATGGCTTGAAAGCAGTCCAGCAATTTCAGCCAGATTTGATTTTCCTGGATGTTCAAATGCCGAAAATAACCGGATTTGAAATGCTTGAACTCGTAGAGAATCCTCCTGCTGTGATTTTCACCACAGCTTTCGATGAGTATGCGGTAAAAGCTTTTGATGCGATGGCGATTGATTACCTGCTTAAGCCTTTTTCGATGAGCCGCTTTTCTCAGGCAATTGATAAATTTCTGCAGCAATTTTCGACTGAAGTAAACACAGCCAAGTCAGAAGAGTTTAGCGGATTGGCAGAAAAGCGGGATCGATTAGTCGTTCGTGTCAAAAACGAGATCAAAATAATACCGACCGATCAAGTAGTCTATTTTGAAGCCGAAGATGATTACATCGCAATTCATACGGCTGCGGGAAAGTATCTGAAAAAGATGACGATGAAAGTGCTTGAAGAGGCAATGGATTCCTCGAAGTTTGTCCGAGTTCACCGCTCTTACATTCTAAATGTGAATCAAATTGCAAAAATCGAACCCTACGAGCGGGAGAATTACCTTGTCAAACTCCTAGGTGGCGGGCAAGTTCCTGTAAGTAAATCAGGCTATTCCAGACTGCGTCAAGTTCTCGGGCTTTAACGGGAATTATTCTTAAAATGAAATACAAAAATGGATTTTGTCCAGCTTCTCCAGAAGCAGGACTACTTGAAATTTTGAAAAATAGTCCACGTTTGAATACCTAAACTAAGTGACTGCAAATCATTTGCTTTGCGTTCCACAGCGAAAACCTTGTGTCAATTGCGGTTAAAAGTTTTCTTGATTATCCGCTACTTTGCCAGTAGCAGAATAGGCAAGAATATATTTGGCGCATAATTGATAACTGGGCGTTTCGGTCTCCCGTCTTAGGTCTTCTATCTCAATAAGCGAAGAAAAAAAGGTTGCAGGCATCATCGCGGATACCTATAAAAGTTTTACATGAAAAAGCCTCGATTTCTCGAGGCTTTTGAATTAATATTCGTCTTCGTTGAAGAAGAAATCGTCTTTGGTAGGATAATCCGGCCAAATCTCTTCGATCGTCTCGTATGGTTCACCATCGTCTTCCAATTCCTGAAGATTTTCTACTACTTCCATTGGTGCGCCTGATCGGATGGCATAATCAATCAATTCATCCTTCGTGGCTGGCCAAGGGGCATCTTCCAGATACGAAGCTAATTCTAAAGTCCAGTACATATGTTTTAATTTTAGGAGTTCTTCTCGTTAAAGGGTGCAAAAATATCTTTTTTTTTAAATATCTAAGCGTGTACTCCTTTAATTAAAAGAAAGTTGCTTCAAAATGTAATTTTTAACATCCACTTTCCGCTTCACGCTGAAAAGTTTCTTCTTCATCATAATATCGAAATCTGCCGATTGAACACGAAAATTGTCTGAATTAGACTGTGCGGCCTCCAGTTCTGTCATATCTCGGCGAAGAAGATCTTTTATTAAAGCAATTTTGATTTGAGCCTGTTCCGCTGGAGTTTTTTGATTCCAGTCCTCATATTTACCCTGAACCAGCTTTTCCAAAAATGATTTTTCAAATACAATATCTGAGAAAAACTGAAATGAACGCACAACCAAATTTGCTTCCTTCGGCTTACTTTGAGGGAGCTTTCGCCAATCTTCCTGTATCGCTTTCGCCCGACTGATCAACTCATAGGAAGTTGGCTTTCCGGCCAGTTGCTTGATCTCTTCGGTGAGTTCTTCCACCTTTTTCATCAACTCCCGCGGATGCATACTCGGGCCTGGATTCAGGGCTCGCTTAAATTTCGAGAAAATTCGATTATTTAATTTTGAAAACTCATCCCAAAGAGGTTGCCGTCTTTCTGCTGGGACCTTGCCAGCTTCCTTCCATTGCTTTTGGATTTTCTTTGAAATTTCAAAAGCCATTTTTACATCCACCAAGTCATGTGCTTCTCTGGCTTGCACTACCAAGGATTCGTACACCTTGATATTTTCGTCAGCCTGAAGTGCCAGTCCTTCGAAAAAATGTCTTCGATTTTCAAAAAAGTATTGAACAGAGCTTTCAAATTCCTCTTCAATCTGATCTTGCAGCTCCTTCTCCACCGGACCGGTTTTGATCCAGCGAAGTTTCAGTTCTTTAAATGACTCCGTGGTTTCTTTCCAATTGGTTTCGTCTTTCAACACGTCCGCTTCTGCGATCAGTCCACGTTTTACCTCTAGGTTTTTGGCGCGATTTCCTTGAATGATTTCATTTAGAAAAGCTTCCTGAGTATTCAGCTCCTCGATCAAAGGAATGAAATCTCCCAATGCATCAGCTTGCATCAACGATTCTCTCAAGTGAATCAATTTCATCAGAAATGACCCCTTGTTTTCATTTTCTTGAATATCGGATTTTAATTTTTCGACCTTCTCTTTGAGTTGCTCAAACCGAGCTTCAAAGTAGGTTAGCGTAGAGGCCTCATCTTCTTTTACTTCTCCAATCTGACGATCCGACTGTCCCAAAAAACCCTTCAAAAAAACTTTATTTTCTTTTATGTATCCATAAGGATGCTCCATCGCGCTACAATTGGGTTTAGGTGGTCGTTTTCAACTTTTCGCAAATTAATTAATTCAAAAGCACTTATCCTAAGAAAGGGGTTTTTTTGCCATATTTGATTTCTTTTGAGTTTTAATACAGAAAAATTTAACCTATGAGTTCAGAAAAAATCATCTTTTCAATGGCCGGTGTTTCTAAAATCTACCCGCCACAGAAAAAAGTCCTAAAAAATATCTACCTCTCATTTTTTTACGGAGCCAAAATCGGAGTTCTTGGTCTAAACGGTTCGGGAAAATCCTCGCTTTTGAAGATTATCGCAGGAATGGACAAGGAATTCCTTGGTGAAGTAGTCTGGTCTCCAGGCTACACTGTAGGAATGCTAGAGCAGGAGCCCAAGCTTGATCCCACTAAAACAGTCAAAGAAGTCGTGGAGGAAGCGGTCCATGAGACGGTAGCATTGCTCAAAGAGTTTGAAGCAATCAACGAGAAATTCATGGATCCGGCACTGATGGAAGATCCAGATGCGATGAATGACTTGATCGAGAAGCAAGGAGTAGTTCAGGAGAAGCTTGACGCGGCTAACGCTTGGGAGCTTGATGTGATGCTGGATAAAGCCATGGATGCGCTAAGACTGCCTCCTAGCGATGCCAACGTGGCTAACTTATCTGGTGGAGAAAAGCGACGCGTTGCCCTTTGCAGATTATTACTTCAAGAGCCGGATGTCTTGCTCCTTGATGAACCTACCAACCACCTCGATGCAGAATCGGTGCATTGGCTGGAGCAGCATTTACAAAATTACAAGGGCACGGTCATCGCCGTGACTCACGATAGATACTTCTTGGATAATGTCGCCGGTTGGATCTTAGAATTGGATCGAGGCGAAGGGATTCCATGGAAAGGAAATTATTCGTCTTGGCTGGACCAAAAACAAAATAGACTGAAGCAAGAAGAAAAGACTGAATCCAAACGTCAGAAAACTTTGGAACGAGAACTTGAATGGATTCGAATGACTCCGAAAGCCCGTCAGGCAAAAGGCAAAGCACGTTTGAGTGCTTACGATAAGTTAGTCGGAGAAGAGTCTAAAGAAAGAGAAGCTAAGTTGGAATTGTTTATTCCGCCGGGACCACGCCTTGGTGCCAAAGTGATCGAAGTCAATGGGGTCTCCAAAGCTTATGGCGATAAGTTACTTTTTGAAAATCTTAGCTTTTCGCTTCCTCAAGGTGGGATTGTCGGGATTATCGGACCAAACGGTGCAGGTAAGACCACGTTGTTCAAACTGATCACCGGTCAGGAGAAGCCTGACTCAGGAAATTTCGAAGTAGGAGAGACCGTACAGCTGTCCTATGTAGATCAGGAGCATGATTCGCTCGACCCAAGCAAAAGTGTCTATCAGATCATCTCTGATGGCAATGAGCTGATGAAGCTGGGCAATCGGGAGATCAACTCCAGAGCTTATGTGTCCAAGTTCAATTTTGGCGGATCGGATCAAGAGAAAAAAGTCGGCGTCCTTTCCGGTGGTGAGCGAAACCGAGTTCATTTGGCGATGATGCTGAAAGAAGGCGGCAACTTGCTGCTACTCGATGAGCCGACCAACGACTTGGATGTGAATACACTTCGCGCTTTGGAAGAAGCCTTGGAAAACTTCGGTGGCTGTGCCGTAGTCATCTCCCACGACAGATGGTTTCTGGATCGGATTTGCACGCATATTTTGGCTTTTGAGGGTGATTCTCAGGTAGTGTGGTTTGAAGGTAACTTCTCCGACTACGAGGAAAACAAGAAGAAACGTCTTGGTGATGTGACGCCGAAAAGGATTCGATACAAAAACCTAAAATAAGTAGGCAGTAGCAGTTTTCAGTTTGCAGATTATCAGCCTGGGCAGAGTCGAAGGATCTCCTCGAAGGTTTACACATCAGAAGTTTACAAAGAGGACTTTTTAGGTTCTCAAAACTTTCTAACCCTTGAAGTCTCTGTTTTTCATTAGGGAGGTTCGTCTCTCATAGTGAACAAATAGAAACAGGGCTTCAAGGCACTACCAATTGGAACGAATGAAGCGATAACATTAAAAACAGCTACAACAATGCGACAGAAAATAATTTGGATGCACTATTTGCTCATTGGAATTAGTGTACTTTTCTTTGTCGTAGGATGTGGCAAGGAAACTATGGAATACAGAATGACTATGGATTTGACTTTTATCAATAGAACAGATAGTGTATTAAGTTTTAATTTGAATCCAAGTGTATCATCTAACAATTTGGAAAACTTGACCATCCTTCCACAATCTCAAAGCAAGATATTTACTTATGATTTAGAGGGGGTCGATAAAAAATTGGATCCGGATAATTGTTGTCAGGGAGTTCTGGATAATTTATTTGAAGGAGGTGATCCTGCCAATTTTATAGTGATTAATGAGAATTTGTGTGTAACTCATCTCTTGGAAAAGTCCGTGATTCTATCAAACTATGATGCTGAAATTATTTCTCCAAGACATTTTAGATACACTTATACATTCACTAAAGTTGATATAGCGGATCCAAGACCGTGTAAATAATTACATTCTCTTATTAATAGACGATCCTTCCCGGATAGTTCATCTGGGAAGGATCGTTTCTTTCATTAATGGAGAAATAGATGAGGGACTTCTGGGTGCTACCACTTGGAACGAATGGAGGAATAATAGGATAAACCGTCATGACAATCCTACCGAGGGGAATTTGAATGAATTATTTGCAAACTGATATTGAACTTTAAATATGATGAAAACTTCTAATTATTTGATAATATCCTTCTTACTGCTTTTTTCCTGTGTGCCAGAAGCAGGTGTTGAAAGAAGAAACTATATACTAATAAATAATTCAGGTAAAGAGCTTAGAATTGAGTTTTATTTTTATAATATTTTCAAGGATTCAAAAATAGTAAATAAGGAGGGTGTATTGGAAATGCTAGCTAAAGAAAGTATGGGCAGAGGGATTACTCCTTTACTTGCGTTTGATGCTGACTCGATAATTGTAACCTACGACAACGAAAAACGCCAAATCTACACTAGGATAGTTCAGGCAAATTACCAAAACGTTAATCCTAAACTTAGAAATATTTTGGAAGACGCTACCTACTCAATCGACAG
>JBBQDY010000195.1:0-6389 GCA_038320155.1 Cytophagales bacterium | reverse complement strand
AGCGGCTCTGAATTTTTGGAGGCGTAAGTCTGCTCCCAAAGTTCCTTGCCTGCTCCGTTGATTGCCATGAATTTCAGATGTTTGTAAGATTCATCCAAGAATCGGATTGCCGCAGGATTATCCTTAAATGACTTGATGCTTGATTCGCCATCCGGAACCAAGACAGCATCGAAGAGAACAGAAGATGTGGTCAATAAACTATGATCCACCATTATTTTTTCCCCATTTGCTCCAGTAATAGATCCCGAATGGACACTGATTACTTTAGCTTCTGCCTTTGCGTCTTTCAGTGCTTTTTTATAAGAATTTAAGGAATTTACATCAACTCCGTCATTCGCTAAAATTGCAATTATTCGACCTTTGATCCCTTTCCCGGGCGAAGCCATCAGACTGAGTTTTTCAGATTTCTCCACACTCGGTTTCGCCTCTTTGGATTGGTAATCGGCGGGATCTGCATCAGCAGGATAGCCGTGATTGATTGGTTTTTCCGGTTCTTTGATGGAGTCTATTCCCAGACCCTTTGCTACCGCTTGGGCCAGTTGCATATCGATATAGGTCAGTATTCCGACCATTCGCTCTCTAATTTGGATCATTTTTAATTTCCCCAACTCAAATTGTAGTGCCTCAATAATGTGTTCTTGCTCCACTTCAGATTGACTTTGGTAGAAAAGCTTGGCCTGGCTATAATGATCCATAAAACTTTGACTTCGCGTTCGGACTTTATGGCCTTCCACTCGCTCATGATGTGAGGTAAATCCCCCTTCAGACATTTTGGCTTGGAACGGACAACCTCCTCCGATATTATTTGGGTTATAGCTGTTGCTTCCTGCGTTGATGGTTTGCCTCATAAACCCACCACGTTGGTTGTTATGGACTGGAGCTATGGCGCGATTGATCGGAATCTCGTGGAAGTTTGGACCACCAAGTCTGATCAATTGTGTATCCGTGTAGGAGAACAGCCGGCCTTGAAGCAATGGATCGTTAGTGAAGTCTATACCTGGTACCACATGACCAGGATGAAAAGCTACTTGTTCGGTCTCTGCAAAATAGTTGGTAGGATTTTGGTTCAGGACCATTTTACCGATCAGTTGAACCGGTACAAGCTCTTCCGGAATGAGTTTCGTGGCATCCAGCAGATCAAAGTCAAATTTATGTTCGTCTTTTTCTTCCACGAGTTGTACTCCCAGTTCCCATTCCGGAAAGGCGCCATTCTCAATTAGATTCCATAAATCCCGACGGTGGAAGTCAGGATCTTGGCCTGAAATTTTTTGGGCTTCATCCCAAGTGACGGAATGAGTGCCTGCGATGGGTTTCCAATGGAATTTCACAAAAATGGACTGTCCATTTTTATTGACGAATCGGTAGGTATGCACCCCAAATCCTTCCATCATGCTGATACTTCTGGGTAAAGCCCTGTCGCTCATCACCCACATAATCGTGTGCATACTCTCAGGCAATAAGGAGATGAAATCCCAAAAAGTGTCATGAGCTGAGGCTGCTTGAGGAATTTCATTGTCTTGCTCTGGCTTCACTGCATGGATCAGATCCGGAAATTTGATTGCATCCTGAATGAAAAAGACTGGTATATTATTACCGACTAGATCGTAGTTGCCTTCTTCGGTATAAAATTTCACAGCAAACCCACGTATGTCTCTAGCCAAATCCGTGGATCCTTTGAATCCTGCCACAGTGCTGAATCGGGCAAATACCGGAGTGCGCTTCCCCTTTTCTCCGAGAAATCCAGCTTTAGTGTACTCGCCAAGGTCTTGGTAGGATTCAAAATAGCCATGAGCCCCTGCTCCTCTGGCATGAACGACCCGCTCTGGAATTCGCTCATGGTCGAAATGGGTCATTTTTTCACGGAAATGAAAATCCTCCAAAAGCGAGGGTCCGCGCTCTCCTGCGGTGAGGGTATTTTGGTCGTCGTTGATGCGAAGACCCTGATTGGTGGTCATCGCCTCTCCGCTTCCATCCTCAGTATTCATGTGAAGATCGTCGATTTTGGCATTGTCAGACTTTTGCCCTTCATCTTTCTTGTTCATAGTGGTATGGGTTACAGTGTTTGATATTTTTTATTCTACTCTAAAACATTCCGAAGAGGCGTAAGCAAACATTTCCCTGTCGGTTGATACTAGTTCACATTTCAAAATTCGACATCAGGTTCAGCAATAAGCGTGTAGTTGCAATGCAAGACGCAGCTTAACCGTGTTTAATTCGAATTAGATTTATTTCCCGTCATAGGTTACTCTCCAAAGCGTGTTGCTGCTGTCGTCATTGACCAAAAGCGAGCCGTCGGGTAGGACAGAAACATCTACTGGTCTGCCGTACACATCAGAGCTATTTTCAGAAGAAATGAATCCTGTGAGAAAATCAACCGGCTCTCCAGAAGGCTTACCATTTTGAAATGGGACGAAAACAACTTTATAGCCTGAAAAATCTTCCCGATTCCATGACCCATGCTGACCGACAAAAGCACCATTTTGATATTTCTCAGGAAATGCTTCGGCATCATAAAATGTAAGTCCCAAAGAGGCGGTATGACTACCCACCGGTACATCGGGGACGATTGCTTTGGCTACGAGCTCCGGCGCTTTGACCTCCATTCGTGGATCTTCAATCTGTCCGAAGTAGGAATACGGCCAACCATAGAATCCTTCTCTTTTCACGCTGGTGATATAGTCAGGCACCAGTTTGTTCCCTAGCTTGTCTCGCTCGTTGACCGCTGTCCATAAGTCGCCAGTTTCCGGATTCCAATCCATTCCCACCGGATTTCGCAATCCGCCGGCATAAATAAGCTCACCTGTGCCATCAGGGTTGATTTCCAGAATATTTGCACGGCGAATTTCTTCTTCCATTCCGTATTCTGCATTATTGCTTGCCGAACCTACGGAAATGTAAATTTTGCTACCATCTGGTGCAGCGATTAGGTTTCTTGTCCAATGGTGATTATATCCACCTGCTGGAAGGGAGACTACTTTTTCGCCTTCGCTGGAGAGGCGGGTTTGATCTGATTTGTAAGGAAAGCGGTACAAGCCATCCGTATTGGCGACGTAGAAGTAGCCATCCAGGATCAGCATCCCATAAGGTTGATTGAGATCTTCCTTGAAGATCGTTCGCATTTCATACTCACCATCCCCATCCATGTCTCGAAAGATGGTGATTCGATCAGCACTGTTTTTCGTGTTGCTTTCCACTACGAAGAGATCTCCATTGGGACCGATATAGGTGTTTCTCGGATTATCTAAATTCTCTGCAAATTTGGTCACTGTGAAGCCCTCAGGTGCAACAGGGTGTTGATCTTTGGACCAACCTATTACGTTGCTACTATTGGTCACAGATTCTGAAGAATAGGGAGAAGGAAGTATAAGCTCGCCGACTGCAGTCTGCACTGTGTCAGGGCTAGTCTTGGCGAGTTTTTCTTTCTCTGATTTGGATACTCGATCTTGGCATGATGCCACGCTTATTGTGCTTGCGAAAAATAGAGTTAGTAAGAATTTCATGGCCTTATAAGAATTTGTTGAATACTCAATTCAACTATCAATCACTTAGCCAAAGGTCAAAAAGTAGTATTATACCGTGTTGCTGTACCGATAAGCCGCTCTGTCTGAATTTGATAAGATGGACATGAGAAAAAATATTCCCGATCTGTAGGGAAAATTCTGTGGAGAAAAAAAAAGGGAACCCATCACTAGGTTCCCTTTTTGATTTCAAGCGTGTGAAATCTTACTTTCTCACTCTGATTTTTTCCTTGATACGTGCAGCTTTACCCTGACGTCCTCTTAGGTAGAATAGACGAGCTCTTCTAACTTTACCTTGTCTCAATAGATCAATTTGCTCAATCGCTGGAGAGATGATAGGGAAGATTCGCTCAACTCCGATTCCGTTAGAAATCTTACGAACAGTGAACGTCTCACCGTTAGAGTTTGGGTTTCTTCGTTGGATCACAGTTCCTTGGAACTGCTGGATACGCTCCTTGTTACCTTCTTTGATTCGTACGTGTACGTTGATGGTATCTCCGGCTTTGAAAATAGGGAATTTACCTCTTGCCTCGCTGTATTCAGCTTCTACTATTTTTATTAGATCGCTCATAGCTTTATGTTTTTATGCTTTCGCTTTTGCCAACGCGTGGCTTGTTTAAGTATTCTTGTTTGACTTTAAATCGCTTTTCCCGCTTTCTTCTTTGCTGAGCAAATCAGGTCTTCGTTCTCGGGTTCGGCGAACCGATGCTTCAAATCTCCAATCATTTATCTTGGCTTCATGTCCTGAAAGCAATACCTCCGGCACTTTCATCCCCTCATACTCTGCGGGGCGGGTGTAAACCGGCGGTGCCAAAAGGCCATCCTGGAAGGAATCTGTCAATGCTGAGGTCTCATCATTCAATACTCCCGGGATCAATCGGATAATTGCATCTGCTACGACAGCAGCGGCAAGTTCTCCTCCCGAAAGCACAAAGTCACCAATACTGATTTCTTTGGTGATGAATAGCTCCCGTACCCGCTCATCTACACCTTTATAATGACCACAAAGGATCAAGAGGTTTTGATGAAGGGAAAGTGCATTGGCCATGGGTTGGTCGAAAGTCTTTCCGTCAGGCGTCATGTAGATGATTTCATCATACGTTCGCGTTTTCTTCAAGGCTTCTATGCATCGAGCGATAGGCTCGATTTGCATGACCATTCCGGCTCCTCCACCAAAAGCATAATCATCGACTTGCTTTTGTTTGCCAGTGGCATAATCGCGGAGGTTGTGAACTTTGACGCTGGCTATTCCTTTATCTTCTGCTCTTTTCAGAATAGAATGGGCAAAAGGGCCTGTAAGCAAGTCCGGCACTACCGTGATGATATCAATGTGCATGGATTAATCTTCCAGATAAATTTCAAGTAAACCTTCGGGTAGCTGGCAGTAAACTTTTTTAGCTGCCTTATCCACTTTGGAAATAATGCCATCCTGAATCGGAATTAGCACTTCTTTACCTTGGTGAGTCACCCCGAGGAGATTCTGAGTATCCAAATCATAAATGATCTGAACAGGTCCAATCAATCCTTTGGTCTCGTCAAAGACCTCAAAACCGATCAATTCGTGGAAGTAATATTGTCCTTCTTCTAGCGGTGTAAGTTCCGAGACTGGAAGATAAACTTCAGTGCCTACCAGTTCTTCAACCGCATCGATAGAGTCAAGCTCCTCAAATTTGGCTAAGGCCCTATTTCCAGGTTGGAGTACGAAGTGCTCCAAGAAATATGGTACCAGTCGAGACTTTTGCGCTAGAAATACGTGCTTGAGATCTTCATAATCCTCAGGATAATCGACATCCAGCACAATATTTACTTCTCCACGAAGTCCATGAACTTTAGACACGTAGCCTATTTGAAAGCATTGATCTTTGTTCATGGGGATTTTATGCTAATTACGCTTTGGCTTCCTCTTCGCCTTCAGCAGTAGTTTCTTCAGCAGCAGGAGTTTCCTCAGCTTTCGCCTTAGCGGCAGGAGCTTCTTCAGCAGCAGGAGTTTCCTCAGCTTTCGCTTCAGCAACAGGAGTTTCTTCTACAGCAGGAGTTTCTTCAGCTTTCGCCTCAGCAACAGGAGTTTCTTCTACAGCAGGAGTTTCCTCAGCTTTTGCTTCAGCAACAGGAGCTTCTTCTACAGCAGGAGTTTCCTCAGCTACAGCTTCCACTTCAGGAGCCTCTTCAACAGCAGGAGTTTCTTCAACTACAGCTTCTACTTCAGGAGTTTCTTCTACGACAGGAGCAGGATTATTTGCAGCTTCAGCAGCAGCAAGAAGAGCTTTTTGTTCATCTTCTTTTGCTTTGAATGCATCGATACGAGCCTGATTTTTAGCAGATTCAGCATCCATTGCTTTCTGACGAGCATCTGCTTTTGCCTTGCTAATGGTATCTGACTTACCGGCGATTTTCGTGTCTTTCTCGTTCAACCATGCATCGAATTTAGCATCTGCTACTTCTTGCGTGATTGCACCTTTCAATACACCAATTTGAAGGTGTTTCTTCAGCATGATACCTCTGTAAGAAAGCATTGCTTTCACAGTATCTGTTGGCTGAGCTCCATTCAACAACCATTTAAGAGCGCGCTCATTGTTGATGTTGATAGAAGCAGGATTCGTGTTTGGGTTGTAAGACCCGATTTTTTCGATGAAGCGTCCATCACGTGGAGCTCTTGCATCAGCTACAACCACGTCGTAGATAGCTAATTTTCTTCTACCTCTTCGTGCTAATCTGATTTTTACTGACATAAATTTTTAATGTATTTAGTGAGCGGATGGAACCCGTCCATCCTAATTTTGGAGTGCAAAGATAGGGTAATACATTGGAAAGCCATAAGTTGCCCGTAATAATTTGTCATAAAAAGGGCTTTTATTTTATCTTGCGGTCTGA
>JBBQDY010000194.1:0-6392 GCA_038320155.1 Cytophagales bacterium | reverse complement strand
TCGTAAAGAATCTCAATTCCAATCGCTGTGGGATGATTCATTTGAATGAGGGGCACTTTGGGTCGATTGGGATGGTTTTCACTGGAGGCTGCAATTCCATAGGAATCAATTCGGACAAATTTGATAAAATCTAATTCGGCAAGGTTACAAGCGAATCTGATCACTTTGATGGGTAATTCCTTGATTTTACTGATCACCCAAATTTGGGTTCCCGATTGTAAATAAGGGATAAATAAGGCTTCAAATTCCTTTCTTTTCAGGGTTTTCATACTTCAGAGTACTTGATCAACTTACTTGATTACCTTCTACTATCCCCACCCCGTCAATCTCCCCCATCAGCCTCTCCGTCTCCACCAATGCCTTAATGATCTTCTGATAATGCAGAATATCTTCAAATTCTAGGGTTCGGCCTTTGCGGTCTTTTAGCCATTTTTGGGCGGGTTGGTAGCCGCCGATGTAGAAGTTCCAGGCGACTTCTGGAACCTTGTCGAAGTACTGCTCGGTGTTGATGTAGACTCGGCCGAGTGAGCCAACTTTTCCAAAGTTTGAAACTTTGGAAAAGTTATCGTCCTCGACAAACCTCGGCTTCTCTACTTCATTATTCCCTCCGATTGGGTATTCGGTGATGTAGTCATTTAGGCTTGGGCTTTCCATCAGGTGAAGGGCGCGAAGTTCTCCGCCGAGCTGCACGAGCTTCCAGAACTTCTCCACATCATCTGGATAGGGAACTCGCGGGAAATCTATCTTCAAAAACTCCTTATAAGTCTCCCGATACGTAGGCGAATGCAGCACCGCATAGATATAATCCAGCAAATCAATCGGTGCAAAATACTGTCGATAGGCAGCAGTCACTTCTGCCCCATCTGCCGAGCAAACTTCCCCGGTATCAGTTTTCTCAGGCACAAAACTCAATCCCAAACCCTTCGCTATCTGATCCACAATCTTCATATCGAGATTAGGAGTTCGTGTAATTTTGGAATCTAATGAAAGCTGGGAATCGGAATCTGGGTATTTATATAAACAAAACACAGTTCCTCTTCCTCGGTAAAAAATATTTGAATCTACTATTGAGTTGGAAATATTTACAATGTTCCACTCACCATCACCCATTGCCTGACCTTGCCTTCCGATAATTACTCCAATATTATGACCCTGAATAAATTGATCCATAACTGATGCCCTAGGGTAAGAATGAAATCCTTTAGATTTTCCACTATAAGAAGTAAATCGAAAGTCAAAAGGCCTATATAAAACTGCGATTATTTTATGGTCATTCGTCAAAAAATCTTTTTTAGCTGTACTATACTTCCAATCTCTTCCGTCTTTTCCAATATTATACTTATCTCTAAAAATAGTTTCATCAAGGGAAGAAAAATCCGTTTTTATCTCCACTAAGCTTTTTTTGTTATGTTGAATAGTGAGTATATCTCTTTCTGTAGTGATACCAGAAGCAAAGTCTAAGAAGATTTTATCTATTTTAAAGCTGTTTCGTTCCGTTAAGTTTGATTTTGAAAATTCTTTAAATGAATATTGTTCATCCAATTTATCTATTAAGTTCCATTTGATACTTTTTAAATCCGATTTAGCAAGAAACTCAAATTTGCTTGATCTACTACCGTACAAATCATACTTAAACAACTTACAATCTTCTTTATTTACTTTATTTATTTTAATAAAGATGTTAATAGAAACGCCTGATTGAATATCAAATACGTTTTCATCCTTTTTTCCAAAGCTATCAGTTTCCTTTCTTTTTAAACTTCCATGAAGATCAAATATGTAGATTTTATCAAATGATTTAATTAAAGAGTTTCTCATTTGTTTATGAATAAGTCCGTCGAGAAAGCTGTTATTGGTTATATAAGCGAGTACTCCCTCTCCCGTTCTATCTATATAATGTTGGCCTAGCCTAATAAACTTTATATAATCATCTGATAGCGGTTGGATATTTCGCTCATTGAGATTTTTCTTATAATCAGCAATCAAACTCTGAATCCAATCCCCCTTATTTGTACTACTGACACTATAAGGAGGATTTCCAGCCACAATCATCACGGGCGCATCGCGCTTGATCTGATTGGCTTCGTTGGCTTCTGCAGAGAGCCAGTTGGCAAAGAGGGTTCCGGTGTCTTTGTGGTATTCTTCCAGACTATTGGTCAGGTAGATTCGGAATCGTTGACCTTTGGTACCCGTATAGCCCGTTTGTTTGAGTAGCAGATCCAGTTTCAGATGCGCCATCGCATAAGAAGCCATCAGGAGTTCGAAGCCATTGATACGGGGCAGCAGGTGATTTTCCACATAACTATTCCAGAGGCCTTGCTGTCCTTTCATCTTGGAATAGATCTGATTGATCGCTTCGGCGACAAAGGTTCCCGTGCCTGTAGCCGGATCAAGAAACTGTACCCGATGTACTTCTTGCTCTATTTCGCGCATTCCACCTGAGAATCGCTTGTCATGCGTAGGAATTGGGACTTTGATCGTAGTTTTGGACGTATCCGCCAGTCCCATCGGCAAACCGAATTCATCGATCAGAATATCATCCACCGCACGGATGATAAAATTCACCACGGGATGCGGCGTGTACCAGACGCCACGGGCTTTGCGCAGCTTGGGATCATAGCTACTCAGGAAATCCTCGTAAAAGTGAATAATAGGATCCTCCATCTTGGTAGCCTTTCCGAAGTTCTTCAGGATGGCATTTACGTCCGCTGCACGGAAGATATCCGCCAGTGCATCCACAATCCAGGTGATCCGATCATCCAGATCATAGCCGGCAATGTATTGGAAGAGTTTGCGAAGGAAAGGATTAGACTTGGGAATGAGTTCGGCAGCTTCCTGTCGGGAAAAGGAATCCAACGACTCATCATAAAGCCTTGCCGCAAACATGCCGTAAGCAATTGTCTGGGCATAGACATCTGAAAATTCTTTGGGAGTAATGTCGTGAATCAGGATTTCCTTGAAGGCATTCATTTGCTCTTTCAGGGTCGAGTTCTCCTGATTTTCCTCATCCGAGTTGAGGGAGTTTTCGATGACATTGGCAAGCATTCGAGCTTTTCCTGCCATCATTTCTGCCAGTCTTTTGGGGCTTTTGATAGTTTGCCCTATATGCGTGGTGAATTCCTGAATCAGGAGTTCGAAAGCCGGGTAGTTATGTGGAAGGGGAAGAATCTTCCCTCCGTCGAGCACCCCGATTTTTACCGAAGTGGCAAACTCTCCGTTTTTGTAATAAAAGAAATCAAGGTAATCGGTAAAGATCAGGTTGTCCAGCGAACCTTTGTACCGATCAAATTGCTCTTTGTTCCCGGTTTTCTTTGCGCCTGTAAGATCAGCATCTCCGATGTCTTTGGCTTCGATATAGCCGACTGGAATATTCTTTTTGGTCAGAATGTAGTCCGGTGCGCCGCAAGCCTGACGTTTGGGTTCGTTCGTGGCTTGGATTCCCGGAGCAAGGGATTCGATCAGGTTTTGTAAATCCCCTCGAAATGTATGTTCTGTGGCATGGCCAGTTCTATACCTGCTATCGAGCGACTTAATGTAATCAGCTATGGTCATTAGGGGTGATTTAAAAAGTGATTTCCTAAAGATATCCGAAAAGCGCTAAACTAAGCATAGTTTAAAAGAAGTTGGGTAAAAAATATACCAGTTAGGATATATCCCGGGGCAATGGCACATTTTCTTGAAAAATCATTGGGACCCGATTTCCTAAGGTGGTTAAAGCTTTTGAAAGTATTGCAGCTGACAAATAAAGTGGCATTCGAATCCTCCAATACTATCTAAATAGGCCTCGGAAACCTTCAAATAGCTTCTTAAAGCAAGCCCACTTTTTTATGCTTGAATTGACTCCAAGATCATTCATCAATTAAAATTCCAGCCGAATCACTCATTTTTGAAGATACAAAAGCAACTAGGCGGTTTTTCAACAAGAAAATCGAAAATGTGGGAAATTTATAAATCTAAACTTTGAAAGTATAATACGATAGTCCGGTATGAAAATTACCTTTAACTTTTAGGAATTAGTCGATTTATAAACATCCCTTCTAAATGTATTTCCAACGTCAAAGGCATAAAACCTGTCTTTAATGGCAGTAATTAATTAAAAAACAAATCCTACAAAACATGAAAATTCAAATTAACACTGGTAAAAATCTAAGCGTGCACGAAGAATACCATAATGAGTTGGAAGCTTTATTGACAGAAGATTTAAGCAGGTTCAGCCAATATATTACAAGACTTGAAGTGCACCTTTCAGATGAGAATGCAGATAAAGAATCGCAGGATGATAAAAAGTGCGTGCTTGAGGCAAGGATGGAAGGAAAACAGCCAATTGCGGTATCGGCATTTGCCAATTCTTACGATCAAGCCGTAAACAGTGCAATTGATAAACTTACAGCCTCACTTACTACTATCATCGGGAAATTGAGAAATCATTGAAGAAAACCGCTCATAGCAGCTCCACAGGCCTAAGTGGAGAGGGGTTAATAAATTCAAATAACAAAGGGGCTTAGTCCAACGACAGATCTTCAGAGTAAATCTCTAAAAGTGGGATAGATGCAATATACAATCAGGTTTATATAACATGCTTGTCGTCTATTCTACCAAACTTTGTGACAACGATACCTCATGATGATGGGATATTTTTGTGCCAAGTTTCACCCCTATAAAACCAACTAAACAAATGAAAAAGTTATCCATCACCACAAAATTTGCCGGTTTATTTCTAGCAGTACTGGCAGCGATAATGTTTACGTCCTGTTCAAAGAAAATGACCTTTGAATCTTCACGAGTAGTACCAGCTGCCAAAGGTTCAGTAAAAATAAAAAATGACGATAATAATAATTATACCGTTGAGGTCAATGTGGAAAATTTAGCACCCGCAGATCAATTAACTCCACCAAGAAAAACCTACGTAGTCTGGATGACTACTAAAAACTCTGGAACTCAAAACATAGGCCAATTAAAGAGTTCCACCGGCTTTCTTTCCAATGCACTGAAAGCTTCACTAACTACGGTAACTCCTTTCAAGCCAAGATCAATTTTTATTACTGCGGAAAATGATGGAGATGTTCAATATCCCGGAACAACTATTCTTACCACTCGGTAACGGGTATGATTTTATCATTGAAATTCGCAAAAACTCGATTCTAATTAGTGCTTTAATAATCGCCTCATTCAATTTTTACATTTAAAAAGTAGCAGTCAAAACAGAGCGAATGAGTCAAAAAAGGGCGAAAAACCAGCATTGAATTTGCCAACATGCAGGATTCCGAAGAGTCATTCAAGGCAATTGAATTTTAGAAAAAGCAAAAGATGCCTCTTATTTTTTGCCCACTCAGTTAATTCAAGCATCAATTTGGAAATTGATATTGAGATGAAATCCATATTGATTATCCGCTACTTTGCCAGTTGGCAGAAGAGTCAAGAATATAATTGACGCATAATTGATTAGGCGTTTCTGTCTCCCGTCTTCGGTCTTCGGTCCCAATAAGCGAAGAAAATAAGGTTACTGGCATCATTGCATATACCCATAAATATTATAAATCGTATATTTATTCTCAACAAGCGTTTTGCAAATTCTTTTAGACAGAAAGGGGAATTTTGATTCAAACTATTACTTCCATGGTATCAGCTAGGACTTAATACTTTCAGCGATCTCCTCCCCAATCTTCAACAACGCATCACTTTCTGCCTTGGTGAAATCGTAAGGTACCGGCTTGGCGATTCCTAGCGTTCCATACAGTTTCCCTTCCAATAGGATTGGGACGGCGATGGATCCTTCCACTTTGGTTTCTTTTGCGGCTGGACGAGCTACCCCTGAATCATCGGTCTGCAAATTGCACAGTTCCACCGGAGTCTTTCGCTCAGCTGCGATTCCGGCCATTCCTTTTCCGATGGGAATGGAAGACATTTTTGGCAAAAGGAAGTCAGGTATACCTTTTTGGGACTTGAGCATCAATAGATTGGTCGTATGGTCAAGCGTGTGGATAGTTCCTGTAGTACAATCAAAGGCTGAAATGATGCTTTCCAGCAACTCTTGCCAGTTGATATCTCCTGATGTTTCCTTGATGGAAGTGATGATTGCTTCTGAAATGGTCATTAGGGATGGTTTGATAGTTGAAATGAAAATATGAGTGGATCTTGGCTTTAATTAAAGTTTTTTGTGATTCTCTTCAAAACTGTTTCAAGTTATAAAGTTGTTTTACTCCTGACAACAGTATGGTAATATGTCTAGTCAACCTGTAGATTTTTTTACCTTTTAGGAACGTTAGATAATTAATAGTTCAACCCCTTCGGGGTTGGATTTTGCCGTTCATGTTTGCCCAACCTTGGGTTTTACCCATGGCTACGCCACGGCACACAGGTATTCATGGTTTGATCCCCGACGAGGCGGGCAG
>JBBQDY010000193.1:0-6422 GCA_038320155.1 Cytophagales bacterium | reverse complement strand
GCTGGTCTTATGGCAATTATACTTGGCATACCAACTTAGACACTTATGATAAGATTGTGTTTGACGATGTGCAGAACAATGTGATCATGGCAGCAATTATGGTCTATATGGCCAGTGAAGAACCTGAGATGGTTTCTAAAGAAATTCGAATTCCTCTTGATAGAATTGGAAATCCAACGGCTTGGCCGGCAGTTCGGTCCCCTACCCGTAAGGGAGGAATGGATTGATCCACAGGGGTTTTAAGTGAAAAAAGAGCCGGCGAAAGTCGGCTTTTTTTGTATATCCTTGAACCTATGTCAAAGAAGATGAGTTAAATTAGCATCATTATTTACGCACTACACCATCGATATTCATGCGAACTACATTAGAAATTCCTGAAAACCTCATTTTAGAAATCATGAAGTTGACTGGAGCAAAGACAAAAAATCAAGCAATCAAAGAAGCTCTTGAATCTCAAATTAAGCTTATCAAGCGAAAAAGACTTATCAGTATGAAAGGAACTATTGATCTTGAAATCGATTTGGATACGCTAAGAGATAGGAATTGATGAGTACCTATCAAGTTTTAGTAGATAGCTCTGTTTGGATTCACTATTTCAGGTTTGGAGGAATAGAGAAGCTAGATCGGCTTTTGGAGGAAGATCTAGTATGTACCAATGATCTGATCTTATCAGAACTTGGACCAAGCCTGATGGTCCAAAAGCAAGTTGAAATCTGGGAAAGTCTGCGTGCTTTGAATCGGATGCCATTACGAATAGATTGGGATTTAATTCGAGAATATCAGATCCTAAACTTGAAAAATGGATTAAATAAAGTTGGTATTCCAGACCTGATAATTATTCAACAGGTAATTGAGGAGAAGCTATCAATTTTCACATTCGACAAGCATTTCAAGTTGATGAATAGTTTTCTGAAATTTGACCTGATTGAACTTTGAAAAGCATACTATCAAAATAATTCCGGTTTTTGGCCGAATCAGCGTCAATCGGAAATTGGTATGTCTCCAAAACAGGAGGATAATGGTTGTTTATTTTGCCTTGATTGGGGAAACTCAGGGCAGCAAAAGCTTTTTTTCCACAAAGGGAACCAAGATTTCACAATGGAAAAGGGGATTTGAAAAACAGCACCAGAGGTGCGACATCTTTGTAGAAAAAAGATAATTAGGTTTCAGGGTTTTGGCCGAATCGATTTCAATCGGAAATTGCTATGTCGCCAAAACGGAAGGATGGTGATTCTTTTTCAACACAGGGACGCCGAGAGTACGGAGGTTTCACGGAGAATAAATATGGCATTAGAGGGCTCCACTTTTGGTAGGGTCCTACATTCATCTGGATTGAGGGGCGAAAAATTTTTCGCCCTTACTGACCAGACAGCAGGGACACCGTGTCAACTAAAATCAGGCATAGCCATTTAAAGGCCCTTAAAAATCCAAACACCCACTCCATTCTTCACTCCTTGGATCCAAAACTTCAATTTGCCTTTAGGTAGATCTTTCAAGAGGACTCGAAATTCACCCGACACTAGCTCGGTCTCTCCTATTTTAAGATAGTTATCCACAATTCCATCCTGTCTAAACTGATCCGTTTCGGCATAACTGATGGAAACTTTTCCTGTTGATTCCATTGGAAACCAATTCAATATCACTTCCTCACCCTGAATTTTTGCCTTCACTTGAGCAATAGAAATCTCACCGATCATCGGCACGCCATCCAATTCTCGTAGCACCTCATTTGGGATTTCCAGCTCCATGAATCGGGCGATTGAGGGCAAAATATCCACCATGGCAGGCTTTTCATTTTTGAAATATTCGTTCAAGTTTTTTGCATTCGTAACCATCCATATTTCACGCTCACGATCAGATTGGCCTCCGTGATCTTTCCCGTCAGGAGCCTTCCTTCCATGATCTGTGGTAACAAGAATCAGCCAGTCCTCTCCAAATTTTTCTTCCCGGTAGCGAATCGACTCATAGATCCGACCAACTTGCCGATCTGCCAATGCTACAGCTGTGGATAATTGGGGACTATCGCCATAGCGGTGGCCTATATCATCTGTGTACTCCAAATAGACCCACGACAAATCAGGGCCGTATTTTTTAAGTTGATAAGCGGCTTCGTAGCTGACCAGATTATCTATTTTTTGAATGTAATGCTTCTCTGAATTATGTGGATAAGTAAGCGTATCCAATTCAAATCCGTCAAAGACATAATCCATTTTCAAGAATCCAGTTTGTGGCAAATCTTCTCCAATCAATTTGGTTCGATTGTCCTGCCAAGTCGAAAAAATCGCAATTTTTGAGGCTGGACTTGCTTCTTTTAGAAATCTAAATAACGTCCAATATCGATAGTTAGGATCTTCTATGTCATTCCCCCAGACATTGTGTTTATTGGCCCAAGTCCCAGTCAGTAGTGAATTGTAGCCAACTGCCGAGATGGTAGGCGTTTCGGAATATCCGCCTTTCAATCCCCCGGTATAAGCCCGTGAATAACCTCTCGTCTTTGCGATCTCATCGAGATTGGGTGTAGAAGTATTTTCTAGGAAATCCGCGGGAATTCCATCTAAAATTATAAATACAACTTTCTTTTGCCCAAAACCAACAAAGGATAAACTGCTTAAAAATACCGTCAGAATAAGATTCAGAAAAGACTTAAGGGACATTTCGATAATGAAGAATTATCCATCAATTAGCTGTTTTTTTGTATCTTTTTCAACCTAATCCCTCAACTATGAAAAACCTAACCTACCTCTCAGCCTTCATTTTCGGTTTTTTAATTTTAAATATTCCGCTTTTTGCTCAGGAAAGAATTCTAGATGAGGCTTTTCAACGTGCAGGTCAAGAAGGCTTTTCAGGTGTAGTCCTAGTGGCTGATGATGGCAAAATTCTTTTCCATAAAGCCGTTGGATATGGAAATTTTGAGAACCGAACCTTCTTGCAGACTGACGATATCTTTGAGCTTGCTTCTGTTTCCAAGCAATTCACAGCCATGCTCGTGATGATGTGCAAAGAAAAGGGCTTGCTTGATTTTGATGATCCGGTAGAAAAGTATCTGAAAATTCCTTACACAGGAGTGACTATTAGACATCTTCTAACACATACCAGCGGCTTGCCAGACTATCAAGCGATTATGGATGCACATTGGGATAAAAACAAAGTAGCCGGCAATCCAGATATTTTGGAATACCTCCGCACCTACGCTCCTCCGATACTTTTCATACCTGGGGAAAAATATGAATACAGTAATACTGGCTATGTACTTTTAGCTAGTATCGTGGAAAAAGCCACAGGGAAAGATTTCGTAGTACTTGCCAATGAGTGGATTTTTCAACCGCTGGGAATGAAAAGTACTGCTATCCGCTCACCTGAAGAAAAGGCGAAAGTGAGCAACTTTGCCGCCGGGCATCTGAAAGATGAAGCGGGGAAGTATGTCAATGCAAACAAATTTCATGAATCAGATTACACCGTGTGGCTCGGAAATCGAAAAGGCCCAGGAAGAGTAAGTAGTACTGCTATGGATTTATTGAAATGGGACCAGGCACTCTACACCAATAAGCTCGTAAAGCAAACTACCTTAGTAGAAGCTTTTACCGCTCACCGGTTAAATGACGGTACTCGGAGTTATTATGGTTTTGGATGGGAGTTGGATCCTAAAAGCCCTTTCGGAAGAATGGTCAGTCATAATGGAGATAATCCTGGCTATCAGACCATCATTGTACGATTTGTAGAAGAAAACAAAACCATCATCATCCTGAATAATAATGCGCACAAGGATATGATTAAACTTGTGGAGGCGGCTACACTATCTTTTTATAAATGGTAATCCATTCAGTTGAACAAATATTGGTTTCAGAAAATGGAGATAAAACTTTCTGATTGTACGGATGATGGCAGTAGCCTCATTTTATGATTAAAAGGACGGAAGTCACCTGCCCGAAAGACAGGCGGGGATGCCCGAAGACCGATGTGGCGTTCAGTGAGAGTTTTTAGTAATTTCTATTTTACGTTTGTCTTTTACTAGCTGGCAGAAAAACGGATTCACATAAAACCTTTTAAAGCTATCCATTGAGATGAATTGCAGTGATCGCTTTTTTTAGGCGCTCATTTCTGGAACCACTAATGATCTTAAAAGGGATACCACTTGATTCGGCTAATTCCAGATACTTTTTGAAAAAGTAAACTCTCATTTCAGGTTCGGGATGCTCGCGCAAAGGGTCAGGCTCCCAATCCATATCAATATCCGTCAACAAGATTAAATCATAGACCCGAGTTTCGATTTCTTCCAATATCCAAGGGTTGGTTTTTCCAAAACGATGTGCTGACCAGATGTGGATAACTCTCAAGTCAGTGTCACAGAAGAGGAATTCTTTAGCGACATTTTCGGCTTCATCCTCGGCAGCTAATTGACCTTTTGCTATTGTGGATAAGTCATCAAAATCATAGTCTCGTCCCAAATTTTCAAGATATTGTCGTGAAAACTCTGGTGCCCATGGTTCTGAAAAATGCGTGGCCAAGTCTTTGGCGAGTGTACTTTTGCCCGTTGATTCAGGACCCAGAATAAGGATTTTTTTAGTTGGCATAATGCTTTGCAGATTTGATCCAAGCGATCAATCCCAAGGTAGCCAAAACGGTGAAAAAGAGAAATTGAAAGGAGGTTAAGATTAATCCTTTGTAAAAATAAAGCGGAACGGAAACCAAATCGGTAATAATCCAGGCAATCCAGTTTTCCACTTTCTTTTTGGCCATCAACCACATCCCAACAAATGCAGAAGCAGTCGTAAAGGAATCCCAATAGGGTACATCTGAGTCGGTAAATCTTGACAGCACGAAATATAAAACCAGATAGGAAAGCAAAAAAATGCCAATTGATATTATCCAACCTGATGGTTTGAGCCAAGTTACCGGTAAGACATTTTGACCAGCTTTCGGATGAGTCCAGACATACCAACCAAAAATCGACATGCTGAAATAATAGGCATTGATCCCCATATCAGCATAGAGCTTGTACTGAAAACAAATCCACACATAAATCAATGTGGAAACAATCCCAGCAGGATAAACCCAAATATGCTCACGCATGGAATAAAAAACCGACGCTATCCCAAATACTACCGCCACAGCTTCGAGCCAAGTCATTGCTGCTAGTCCTTCTCGGAATCCATCTTGGAGAAACTGTAAATCCATACTGCGAAGAAAGGATAAATTTGAAAGGTTGGAAAGTTTCAAAGTTCAACTTTGGAACTTCTTAAAGAATTTGCATTAAATACACTTGCAGAAATAGTGTGATTGATAGGTTGTATATCAATTCCTTTTGGGATATCCAGAGAACTTTTCTACTAATCCACTGTTTGATTGTTAACTTTGCCAGCTATGACCTTGAGTACCAAATCCGCTAAAATCGACTTCGATTCCCTCGATCCCAAAGAATATATTATCATCAAAAATGCCCGGGTGAACAACCTCAAAAGCCTGAGCGTAGCCATTCCCCGAAATAAATTTGTGGTCGTGACCGGACTTTCAGGTTCGGGCAAGTCTTCCCTCGCATTTGATACACTTTTTGCCGAAGGCCAGCGGATGTACGTGGAAAGTCTCAGCTCCTACGCGCGTCAATTTCTTGGAAGAATGGAGAAACCAGACGTGGAATACATCAAAGGCGTAGCTCCCGCCATTGCGATCCAGCAAAAGGTTAACAACAAAAATCCAAGATCCACTGTCGGTACGACCACAGAAATCTACGATTATCTAAAGCTTCTTTTTTCCCGAGTGGGAAAGACTATTTCGCCAGTTTCAGGCAAAGAAGTAAAGCATCACACGGTCACCGACATCGTGAATTACATCCAGAGCTTTGAAGAAGGCAGCAAGGTGATGATCTCTTGTCCGCTGCAATTAGAGCGAGGACGTAAAATCGAGCAGGAATTGGAGTTGCTTTTGCAAAAAGGCTATACCAGAATCCTGATAGATGGGGAAGTCTATTTTGTCGAGGACCTGATCGGAGAAAAGAAAGTGCCCAAAGGCAAGTACGAGATTCTGATTGATCGAGCGAGTGTCCAAAAAGACGACGAAGACAATCAATTCAGAATTGCTGATTCGGTACAAACCGCACTTTTTGAAGGGCATGGAGATGTAAAAATCACCGTACCTGATCAGGAGACCAAGACTTTTTCAGATCGATTCGAGTTGGACGGGATGATTTTCGAGCTCCCATCAGTGAATTTCTTCTCCTTCAATAATCCATTTGGCGCTTGCAAAACCTGTGAAGGCTTTGGTAATGTGCTCGGAATCGATCCTGATTTGGTGATTCCGGACAAAGATCTTTCGGTTTATGAAGGTGCTCTAGCTCCTTGGCGCGGAGAATCTTCCAGGTCTTGGCTGGATCCGTTGTTGAAAAAAGGAATTGAATTTAATTTTCCAATTCATCGCTCTTACAATGA